>NZ_JBSFLV010000163.1:0-19407 GCF_053599215.1 Streptomyces sp. NPDC001002
CCTATCGCGCCGACGAGCGTTCGGTGCGCGCGCACTACACCGCCGTCGCCGAGGTCGGCATCGACATCGTCGCCTACAACAACCCGCACGACACCAAGGTCGACCTCACCCCCGAACTCCTCGCCGAACTGCACGCGGCCGGGCTGATCAAGGGCGTGAAGGAGTTCTCCGGCGACCCCCGCCGCATCTACCAGATACAGGAACTCGCCCCCGAACTGGACGTGTTGATCGGCGCCGACGACGTCCTGCTGGAGCTGGCCGTGGCCGGCGCCAAGGGCTGGATCTCCGGCTACCCCAACGCCCTGCCCAAGTCGACGGTCGAGCTGTACCACGCGGCGGTCGAGGGCGATCTGGCCACCGCCGTACCCCTCTACCGTCATCTGCACGCGCTGCACCGCTGGGACTCCAAGGTGGAGTTCGTCCAGGCGATCAAGCTCTCCATGGACATCGTCGGGCGACGCGGCGGCCCGGTCCGGCCGCCCCGGGTGCCGTTGCTGCCGGACCAGGAGAAGGCCGTACGCGAGGCCACCGAGAAGGTCATCGCCCTCGGACTCTCCTGACCCGACCCGCGCCCCACCTAGGCGACCCCGCCGAGGCCGCGCCACTGAGAGGAACTCCCATGCGCAGCAAGCTGGTTCTGCACGCCGTGGACTCGCACACCGAGGGCATGCCCACCCGGGTCGTCACCGGAGGCATCGGCACCATCCCCGGCGCCACGATGGACGAACGCCGGCTGTGGTTCCGCGAACACCGCGACGACGTACGGCACTTCCTCATGGACGAGCCCCGCGGGCACTCCGCGATGAGCGGGGCGATCCTCCAGCCCTCCACCCGCCCCGACTGCGACTACGGCGTCGTCTACATCGAGGTCTCCGGCTACCTCCCGATGTGCGGCCACGGCACGATCGGCGTGGCCACCGTCCTCGTCGAGACCGGCATGGTGCCGGTCGTCGAACCGGTCACCACCGTGCGCCTGGACACCCCGGCGGGCCTGGTGGTCGCCGAGGTGGCCGTCGAGGACGGCGCCGCGAAGTCCGTCACCCTCCGCAACGTGCCCTCCTTCGTCGTCGGCCTGGACCGCAAGGCGACCCTCGCCGACGGCCGCACGGTGACGTACGACCTGGCCTTCGGCGGCAACTTCTACGCGATCCTCCCGCTCGACCAGTTCGAGCTGCCCTTCACCCGCGACCGCAAGGGCGAGATCCTCGCCGCCGGACTCGCCCTGATGGACGCGATCAACTCCGAGGCCCCGCCCGTCCATCCGGAGAACCCGTCCATCCACGGCGTCCACCACGTCTACCTCGCCGCGCCCGGCTCGACCGCCACGCACTCGCGGCACGCGATGGCCATCCACCCGGGCTGGTTCGACCGCTCACCGTGCGGCACCGGCACCTCGGCCCGCATGGCCCAACTGCACGCCCGCGGCGAACTCCCCTTGCACCAGGACTTCTTGAACGAGTCCTTCATCGGTACGTCCTTCACCGGCCGCCTCGTCGAGACCGCAGAGGTCGCCGGAGTCCCCGCCGTCGTCCCGACGATCACCGGCCGGGCCTGGATCACCGGCACCGCGCAGTACCTTCTTGATCCGACCGACCCGTTCCCGTCCGGCTTCGTCCTCTGACCGCACCCCTCCTCCCACAGCCGAGGAAAGGACCCCTCCCATGGCCAAGGCCACCGCCGGGCCCGGCCCCGCCCTGCCCCTCCTCGGCGGCCCCCGCCCCAGCTACCGCGAGAGCGTCGCCAACGCTCTGCGGGCCGCGCTCGTCGCCGGTGAGCTGCGCCCCGGCGAGGTCCACTCCGCCCCCTCGCTCGCCGCCCGCTTCGGTGTCTCGGCGACCCCCGTGCGCGAGGCCATGCTCGACCTCGTCAAGGAGGGCCTGGTCGACACCGTGCCCAACAAGGGCTTCCGAGTCACGGCCGTCTCCGAGCAGCAGCTCGACGAGTACACCCACATCCGCTCGCTGATCGAGATCCCCACCACCACGGCACTCGCCGCCACCGCCGACCCCACCGCCCTCGAAGCCCTGCGCGCGGACGCCGAGGAGATCGTCCGCGCGGCGGCCGACGGCGATCTCATCGCCTACGTGGAGGCCGACCGCCGTTTCCACCTGGGCCTGCTCGCGCTGGCCGGCAACCAGCACCTGGTCGAGGTCGTCGGCGACCTGCGCAAGCGGTCCCGCCTGTACGGCCTGACCGCGCTGGTCGAGCGAGGGCTGCTGACCTCCTCGGCCGAGGAGCACCTGGAGATCCTCGACGCGCTCCTCGCCCGGGACGAGGACCGGGTCCGGGCCGTCATGACCCGCCACCTCGGCCATGTGCGGGGCGACTGGGCCGCCCGCTGAGGCCCCGACGCCGGCCCGTGCGCTCGCCGGGCGGCCGTGGACGGCGTAGCGCATCATGGTCAGTGCACCCGCGGGGGACAGCGGCGCGCTGCGCACCTGCGGGAAGAACAGTGCCGTGAGCTCGCATCTGCGGTCATATATCCGACGTCACCTGTGCATGTGCGGTTGTCGTCCGCGGTCGCTCGGGTACGGTCGTCCGGGAGGTGGTGGTCCGTGATCCAGATCGTGGAGCACGCACAGGGCGAGGGGCCCTACGCCATCGGCGCCGCGCTGGCGGCGGCCGGGCTGCCGTACCGGATCTGCCGGACCTGGGCCGGGGAGCCGGTGCCCGACTCGGTCGAGGGGCTGGCGGGGCTGGTCGTGATGGGCGGGCCGATGGCCGCGTACGAGGACTTCCCGGGGCGCTCCGCCGAGCTGGCGCTGCTGACCGTCGCGCTGGAGGCCGAGGTGCCGGTGCTCGGGGTGTGTCTGGGGGCGCAGTTGCTGGCGGTCGCCGCGGGCGGTGCCGGCCGGCCCGGGTCGGGGACGCAGGTCGGCTGGAGCGACGTACGGATGGCGCCCGCCGCGGCCTCCGATCCGCTGTTCGCCGGTGTCCCCGAGCGGCTGCGGGTGCTGCACTGGCACAGCGACACCATGGAGCTGCCGGCCGGGGCGACGCTGTTGGCCTCCTGCGAGCGGTATCCCGTGCAGGCCTTTCGGGTCGGTGGCTCGGCCTGGGGGATGCAGTTCCATCTGGAGGCGGACAAGGCGACGGTCGACACCTTCGTCGCGGCCTTCCCGGAGGAGGCGGCCATCGCCCCCGAGTTGCTGGAGTCCACGCCCGCCGAACTGGCCGCCGTGGCCCCGCACCGGGACGGTGTGTTCGAGCGCTTCGCCTCCTTCGTGGCGGACCGGGCCGAACAGACCGCCACCCGGGCCTTCTTCACCCACCGGGCGGCCGCCTGGGAGGAACGCTTCGCGGCCGACCAGCCCCGGTACACGGCCGCGGTCGAGCGGATGGGACTGAATCCTGGCCAGTCGGCCCTCGATGTCGGTTGCGGCACCGGCCGCGCGCTGCCCGCCCTCCGCGCGCAGGTCGGTGACGAGGGTGTCGTCCTCGGTGCCGACCTCACGCCCGCGATGCTGACGGCCGCGCGGCGCGAAGGCCGCGCGGATCTCGCCCTGTTGCTGCTCGCCGACGCGACCCGGCTGCCGCTGGCGACCGCGGCCGTGGACGGAATCTTCAGCGCGGGACTCGTCGACCACGTGCCCGACCCCGTGGCGGCGCTGCGCGAGTGGGCCAGGGTCACCGCACCCGGCGGCATCCTGCTGCTCTTCCACCCCTCCGGCCGCGCCGAACGCGCCGCCCGCCACGGCCGCCCCCTCGACCCCGCCGACCTGCTGGCCGAGGAGAACCTCCACCCGGCCCTGCGGGCCGCCGACTGGCACCTGGTCCACTACGAGGACGCCACCCACCACTTCCTGGCCCGAGCGGTCCGCGACCACCCCTGACCTCGGACGCCGAAATCACATTGCCGGAAACGATCTGACGCCGTTACGTTCGGCCCATGGCGGACGACGAACCCACGCGCGCGGCACGGCTGCTGGACGCGCAGGCCAAGGCCGAACGACTCTTCGCGGAGATCGAGACCCGGGGACTGGTGGCGCCCGGCGAGGGCGAGCGGGCGGTCAGCGACCGGATCCGCGACCTGGCCAACGACCTTTTCGGCACCACCCGCCACTGGCACAAGCGCATCGTCCGCTCCGGCCCGAACACCCTCAAGCCCTACCGGGAGAACCCGCCGGACCGCGTGATCGACGCCGACGACATCGTGTTCGCCGACTTCGGCCCGATCTTCGAGGAGTACGAGGCCGACTTCGGCCGCACCTTCGTGCTCGGCGACGACCCGGTCAAGCACCGCCTGCGCGACGACCTCCCCAAGGCCTTCGCGGCCGGCCGCAGCTTCTTCGAGGCCGACCCCGACATCACCGGCGCCCGCCTGTACGCCGAGGTCGCCCGCCTCGCCACGGAGGCCGGCTGGGAGCTGGGCGGCTGGCACGCCGGACATCTCGTCGGCGAGTTCCCGCACGAGACCATCGACGGCGCGGACACGGAGTCGTACATCACCCCCGCCAACGACACCCCCCTGCGCCGCACCGACAAGGCCGGCCGCACCTGCCACTGGATCCTGGAGATCCACCTCATCGACCGCGAACGGGGCTTCGGCGGTTTCTACGAGGAACTGCTCGACCTCTGACCCGGATTGACCCTCCGGCCCTGACGGACCGCCCGCCGAAGGGGTGACGGCGGCGGCCCGCAGGCGCGCCGGGCCCGGGCGGTGTCCGTCCGTCGCGCAGGATCCGGGCCATGTTGCCCGGACTGTGGACCAGGACGGTCGCGCTGCTGCTCGGCCGGCAGGGGCGCTCGCTGCACTTCAAGGCCGCGGGCGGGGCGACCGCCGTCCTCGTGGTGGTGATGCTGCTCGGTTCGTACGCGGTCGTGGCCGCCGAGCACGGTGCGCGCGGGGCGCAGATCACCTCGTACCCCAGGGCGTTGTGGTGGTCGATCGAGACGGCGACCACGGTCGGCTACGGCGACTTCTTCCCGGTGACCCCGTGGGGCCGCGTCATCGGCTCGGTGGTGATGGTCGTCGGGATCACCGCGTACGGCATGGTCACCGCGGCCCTCGCGACCTGGTTCGTGGGCCGTGACGACAAGCGCCGCCACCATCTCGCGCGCGAGGCCGAGGACGCGGCACGCGCGATGCGCGAGGAGGCGACCCGGGCGCTGCACGCACGCTTCGACCGCATCGAGCGCCTGCTGGAGGACCGGGGAAGCCCGTAGGACGGCCGTGTGCGCGGACAGGGGAACCCGGTGGAAAAGCCGTGTGTACGGTGCCGGGGGTACTGTCGGTCGTATGCGGAACGCGCCTGTCAACGCCCTCGGGGACTTCCTGCGCGCCGGCCGTTCCCGCCTGGAACCGGCCGATGTCGGGCTGCCGGTCGGCGGCGGTACCCGTCGGGTCAAGGGGCTGCGGCGGGAAGAGGTCGCCGTGCTGGCAGGAGTCAGCGCCGACTACTACATCCGGCTGGAACAGGGCCGCGAGACCAACCCATCGCCGCAGGTCGTCGACGCGCTCGGCAGGGCGCTGCGCCTGGGTGCCGACGCGCGCGGCCACCTGTTCCGGCTGGCCGGCATCAACCCGCGCACGCAGGTCGACGGTCGCCGCGATCAGGTGCACCCCGATCTGCTGCGGCTGCTGGACGCCTTCCCGACGGCCGCCGCCTACGTCCTGGGTCCCGCCTTCGACATCCTCGCCACCAACGTCGTCGCCGACGCCCTGCTGTCCCCCTTCGAGGGGGAGACCAGCATGCCGCGCATCCTGTTCACCCACCCGCGGGCCCAAGAGGTCTTCCCCGAACGGCAGTTGGTGACCTCGGCGACCGTGTACGCGCTGCGGCTGAACGCGGCCCGGTTCAGCGACGCCCCCGAGATCGACGACCTGGTCCGTGAACTGCTGGAGATCTCGGGGGAGTTCAGGACCCTGTGGAACGACCAGACGGTCCGGGCCCTCACCCGCGCCTACAAGGTGTTCGTCCATCCCGAGGTCGGACGCGTCGAACTCACCTATCAGAGCTTCGACGTACGGGCCGCCCCCGGCCAGGAGCTGCTGGTGGGCTCGGCGGAATCGGGGAGCCGCAGCGCGGAAGCCCTGACGTACCTCGCGTCGATGGCCGCCGCACGCCACTGACCGGTCAGTTCTGGACCGTGGGGCGTACGACGATCTCGTTCACGTCGACGCCCGCGGGCTGGGCGATCGCGTAGCCGACGGCCTCGGCGACCGCCGCCGCGGGCAGCCCGATCAGCTCGGTGGCGACGCGTGCCGCGCGCTGCGTCTCGGCGTCGCCGCCTTGGTGGGTCAGTTCGGATCGGGTGAAGCCGGGGCTGACGACGGTGACCCTGATGTCGGAGTTCTCCTGCCGCAGCCCCTCGGACAGGGCCCGCACCGCGTACTTGGTCGCGCAGTACACGGCAGCCGTCGGGTCGACCCGGTGGGCGGCGGTGGACGCGATGTTCACGACGTGCCCGGAGCGCCGCTCCCGCATCGACGGCAGCACGGCCGCGATCCCGTACAGCACACCCCGCAGATTCACGTCGATCATCTGGTCCCACTCCGCCACACGCAGGGCGGCCAGCGGGGCGAGCGGCATCACTCCCGCGTTGTTGACCAGCACGTCGACGCGCCCGTGCCGAGCCAGCACTGCCTCGACGAAGGCACGGACGCCGTCCCGATCGGTGACGTCCAACTCGGCGTGCTCGGCGCTGAGTCCGGCCTCCCTCAGCTCCTTGGTCAGCAGTGCGAGGCGGTCGGTGCGGCGGGCTCCGAGGACGACATGGTGGCCGGCCGCGGCCAGATGACGGGCGGTCGCCGCACCGATGCCGCTGGACGCCCCCGTCACGATGACGATCTTGCGGTCGACCGAGGTGGAAGCGGTGTTCACGGGAGTCTCCTGAGGGTGCTGAGGGGGTCGGGCTCGGAGTCGACGGTCGTCGACGGTCCGAGTCTTCGCTCGCACGCCTCGGCGAGGAAGGCCGTACGGAGGTGGGTGCCGCACACCCACCCTCGGCCTTCCCTCCGGCCGGATTTCGCGCCCACGGAAAAGGGCTGTGCGCCGACGCGCAAGCGGTGCGGCCGGAGTCTTGGCAGAGTCGTCGGACATGAGCGGATACGCGATGGGAACGGCCCCCTCGGAGGCCGGCAGGCTGGACGTTCAGGACGCGCTGTACGGGGGATTCACCGAGTACCTCTTGAGGGCCGCGGGCCTGCGGGAGGGAATGCGGGTCCTCGATGTCGGCTGCGGCACGGGTGGCGTGTCTCTCGCGGCCGCGCGCATCGTCGGACCGAGCGGCCATGTCGTCGGTGTGGACATGAACGCGCAGGTGCTGGAGACGGCTCGCGCGAATGCGACCGCATCCGGGATGTCCGACATCCGGTTCGAGCACCGGGTGCTGCCCGATGTCGAACTCCCGGAACCCGTCGACGCGTTGGTGGGCCGGCTCGTCCTCATGCATCTGGAGGACCCGGTGGCGGTCGTGAAGGAGCTGACCGGGTCGGTACGTTCCGGCGGTCTCGTGACCTTCCAGGAGGTCAACATCTCCCGGGCGCGGGCCATCCCCGAGGTGCCCCTGGTGACGCGGTGCCGGGAGTGGATCTGCGCGGGGCAGCGAGAGGCGGGCAGCAACCCCGACATGGGCGAACAAGTGGCCCAGGTGCTGCGGTCCGTCGGGGTGGCCGATCCCAGCGTCGCCGTCGCCGTACCGACCGGCGTCGCGGACTCGGCCGCGATGACCCTCGTCACCGAAACCGTCCGCAGCCTCCTCCCGTTGATCGAGCGCAGCGGAACCGCCGACGCCCGGGAAGTGGACATCGACACTCTGCACGGCCGTCTGTCGGACGCGTGCGCCGCGGCGGAGGCGACGGTCTATCTGTCGGAACTGGTCGCAGCCTGGGGACAACTCGCCTAGCTGTCCTGCCAGTCGGCGTACCGAATCCGGCGCAGGTCGAGAACCTCGCCGAGGGTGCTCCACTCGTCCTTGCCCAGGCGGGCCAGCGGGCGCATCCGGGTGACCTCCGGGTGGCCGTCGTCGTCCAGGACGGATTCGTCGACCGCGATGTGAACCACCCGTCCGAAGACCACGGTCGAGTCGCCGAGCCGGAGCGTGCTGTGCAGTTCGCACTCCAGCGCCACGGGGGAGCCGGCCACACGGGACGCCTTCACCCGGGCGCCGGGCTCGCGCGCCACGCCCACGGCGTCGAACTCGCTCACGCCGTGCGGGAAGTCCGTAGCCGTCCTGTTGACCTCCTCGACGAGCGGCTCCGGGGCGAGGTTGACCACGAACTGCCCGGTGGCCTCGACATTGCGCAGGGAGTCCTTGCGGCCGACCGAGGTGAACTGCACGATCGGCGGCGTGACCGACGAGACCGTGAAGAAGGAGTGCGGGGCCAGATTGTCGACGCCGTCCGCGGAGACCGTCGAGACCCAGGCGATGGGGCGCGGCAGGACGGACGCCGTGAGCAGCCGGTAGACGGCCGTCGGCTCCAGCCGGGACAGGTTGAATTCGGTGCGCATAGCAGGGGTGTATCAGATGCCCCTGAGGTCCCGGGCCGCCGTCTCGGCGCTCGCGGCCGGAGAGCACGCCCGTCCGAAAGCACTGTGCGCCGACGCGAAAACGGCCCGCTAAGCTCTGCCGGGTGGCAAGGGCGGTGGAAGGGTACGAGTTCGGGCTGCTGGGGCCACTGAGGGGTCGCCATGACGGGCGCGACCTGGATCTGGGCAGCCCGCTGCAGCGCGCGGTCCTGGTCCGGCTGCTGCTCGCGGAGGGCCGTCAGTGCGGGCTCGACCACCTCATCGACGCGCTGTGGGAGGAGCCGCCCGCCAACGCGGTGCGCTCGCTGCAGACGTACGTCTACCGCATCCGCCTCTCGCTGGGCGAGGAACGTTCCCGACTGGAGACCACGTCCGGTGGCTACCGGCTCCACATCCCTGAACAGGCCGTCGACGCCCTGCGTTTCGAGCGACTCGTCCGGGACGGCGAGGAGTTGGTGGCAGGGCGGCAGAACGGCCCCGCTCCGCGCGGGCAGTCGGGTCCCGCCCTGCGCGCCTTCGACACCGCGCTGGCGCTGTGGTCGGGGGAGCCGCTGTCCGGCGTACCCGGCCCTTACGCCCAGCGGCAGCGCGGGCGGTTCCTCGAACTGCGGCTGAATGCGCGGGTGGCGCGGTTGGGATGCGCCGACGAGATGGGTGAGCACGCCCGCGTGGCGACGGAACTGGTCTCGCTGATCGCCGACCATCCGCTGCGGGAGGACCTGTACGCGCTGCGCATGCGCGCGCTGTACCGGGCCGGGCGGGCGGCGGAGGCCCTGGCGGTCTACGCCGCGGCCCGCGAGACCATGGTGGCCGAACTCGGCATGGAACCGGGGCCGGAGCTGCGCGAGTTGCAGACCCGCATCCTCAGCGGCGCCGAGCCCGAGCCTGTCGAGGCGCCTGCCGAAGGCGGCCGCGCAGATGCCGTGCCGTCCATCGGTGCGTCCGCCGATCCCGCCGCCGACAGCCCGACTTGGTCCGGCGGCGACGGCCAGGAACAGCGCATCGAAGCGGGCGTCGCCCCGCAGGACGACCGGCCCGCGACGACACGGGTCGAGGCGGCCCCGGTCGGCGACCGTCCGCAGCAACTCCCGCCCGCGCCCGGCGACTTCGTCGGGCGGGAGCGGCTGGGGGAGCGGCTCCGGCTCGCGTTGCGGCCCAGCGGGGAAGCCGTCTCGCTCGCGGTGCTCAGCGGTATCGGCGGCGTGGGTAAGACAGCGCTCGCCTTGCGCCTGGCCCACGGCATCCGCGGCGACTACCCGGACGGGCAGCTCTACGTGGACCTGCGCGGTGACGGCGGCCAACCCGCCGATCCCGCCGACGTGTTGGTCGACTTCCTCCTCGCGCTCGGCATGCCCGCCGCCCGCGTCCCCGCGACGCCCACCGCCCGCGCCGGCGCCTATCGCACCCTGACCGCCGACCGCCGGATCCTGGTGGTCCTGGACAACGCGTACGACACCGACCAGGTGACCCCGCTGCTCCCGGGCACCCCCGGCAACGCCGCGCTGATCACGACCCGGCACCGGTCCCTCGTACCGCCGGGCGCGACGCGGTTCGAGGTGCCGGTGCCCGATCAGCGGGAGGCGGTGGCCATGCTGGGCCGGTTCACCGGCGACGCCCAGATCGCCGCCGACCCGGAACTCGCACTCGAACTGGTCGGCGCGTGCGGGCAGTTGCCGCTGGCGCTGCGCATCATCGGAGCCCGCGCGGCGGCCCGTCCCGGCCGCGGTCTCGGTGCGCAGTTGCTGCGGCTGCGCGCCGAGGAGCACCAGCTCGACGAGTTGCGGGCCGGCGGCATGTCGGTGGAGGCCACCTTCCAGGTCGGCTACCGCGCCCTCGCCCCCGCGCAGGCCCGGGCGATGCGTCTGTGCGCGCTGCTCGACGCGGCCGACTTCCCGGTCGCGGTCGCGGCGGTCCTGCTCGACCAGCCGGAACAGGAGACCGAGGAGCAACTGGAACATCTGGTGGAGGCCGGTCTGCTCGAACCGCACTCGGCCGACCGCTACCGATTCCACGATCTGGTACGGGCGTTCGCCGCCCGGCGTGCCGACCGCGAGGACCCCGTCGCGGAGCGCGAGGCGGCACTGGTGCGGCTGGCGATGTTCCTGCACGCCACCCTGCTCCAGGCCATGAGCGCGACCGAACGGTCCGGCTCGCTCAGCACCCATCTCTTCGCCGTGCCGTCGACCGGACTGCGGTTCGCCGACGCCGAGGAGGCCCGCACCTGGCTGCTGGCCGAACACACCCTGCTGGTCTCGGTGTTCTCCCGGGTGCTGCGCGACATCCCGGACGCCGCGCGGATCGTCGTCGCCGCACTGTCGGTGATCGCGTCGAGCGGGCTCTTCGCCGGGCCCGCGCACCAGCGGGAACTGGAACGCGTCACGGACCACGCGGTCGCGGCGGCCGACCTGGGCGACGACCCGGCGATGCCGTCGCAGACCCGGCACATCCGGGGCTGGCTCGGCTTCATCCGCGGTGATCTGACGGCGGCGGAGACCGATCTGCGCGAGGGGATCGGGCGGGCACGGGACGGCGACGACCGGATGACGTTCTTCATGTCCACGCGGCTGCTTTCGGTCGTCCTGGCGGACCAGGGGCGGACCGCGGAGGCCGTCGAGTTCTTCGCCGAGTCGGAGGCCGTCGCCGGCGCGCCGGACGACCCGAACAGCCCGGCCTACTTCCTTGAGGAGGTGGCCCGCCTGTTCACCGTGCTGAGCTCGGACCAGGCAGAGGTGAACATCTCCGCGGCCCGGCATGTGTACGAGGTGAGCGACCGCCTGCGGAAGGCAGCCGCACAGCGCTGAGCAGCGCTTTCACCCGCCGTCGATCAGACGTTGATCCCTGTTCGGCACCGTGGTCCGCGAACGGACCCCAGCACGGTGGTCCGAGAACAGGTGAGACCGACAGGTGACAGACATGCTCAAGATCGGTCTGGGAGCGCCCCAGTACGGATCGTTCACCGACCCCGCCACGATCTCCGGCTTCGCCGCCGACGTCGAAACGATCGGCTTCGACAGTCTGTGGGTGGGTGACCGGGCCCTCGTACCGACCCGGCCCCGTGACCCCTACCCCGGCGGCGGCCCCGTACCGGAGGAGTACCGCACCTTCCTGGACCCCATCGCCACCCTCTCCTTCCTGGCGCACGCCACCCGCCGGCTGCGCCTGGGGACCAGCACGCTGAACGCGCCCTTCTACTCCCCGCTCCTGCTGGCCCGCTCGCTGACGACCGTCGACATCCTCAGCGGCGGCCGGCTCGACATCGGGTTCGGACTCGGCTGGTCGTCCGACGAGTACGAGGGCATCGGTGTGCCGTGGCAGGGCCGCGGGGCGCGGCTGGAGGAGATCCTGGACGTCCTGGATCACGTCTGGTCGGGTACGTCCGCCGAGCACAAGGGGGCGCTGTGGACGATTCCGAGTGCGCACATCGAGACGCTCCCCGTGCAGCGTCCCCGCCCGCCGGTGCTCCTGGGCGGCTTCACCCCGGCCACCCTGGAACGTATCGGCCGGCGCGCGGACGGCTGGGCGGGAGTGGCGCTGCCGGTTCCCCAACTGGCCCACGTCATCAGCCGAATCCGGCAGATCGCGGCGTCGAGCGGACGTGACCCCGACGCCCTGCGCACCGTCGTCCGAGTCAACCCCGCGGTGACGTCCGAGGCCGCACCGAGCGACGCCGTCCCGCGCCGGGGCACGGTCCTGCAGGTGTCGGACTACCTGCTCGCCGCCCACGCGGCCGGAGCCGACGAGGTCCTCGTCGACCTGCAGCAGACCGCGCGGAACCCGGAAGAACTGACCGACCTGGCACACCGTTTCCACGAACAACTGAGCAAGGGTTAGGGAGCACCATGTCCGACGTGATCACCGAGAAGCCGGATGTCCACGACATGGTGGTGGTGCACCGCACGTTCCGCCGATCGTGCGCGGAACTGCCTGATCTGGTGCGCGGGCTGCGGCCCGGCGACACCGCGCGGGCCGAACTGGTCGTGGACGCGGTGCGGTTCATGCTCATGGGTCTTGAAGCCCACCACGTCAGCGAGGACGAGTTCCTCTGGCCCCGGCTCGCGGCACGGACGGCGGGCCAGGCCGAGACGATCGCCCGCATGGAGGAACAGCACCACCGACTCGACGAGTTGGTCGTGCAGCTGACGGGCGCGCTGGACAGTCTGGCCGCCGATCCCCGACAGCCCCTCTGCACGCAGGTGGCGGAGCAACTCACCGAACTGGGCGCGGTGTTGACCGCGCACATGGACGAGGAGGAGCGCACCATCCTGCCGTTGGCCGCGGAGTGCCTGTCCGTCGCCGAGTGGGAGCGACTGGGCGAGATCAGTCTGGCGAAGCTGGACAAGAAGCATCTGCTGCGCGCCTTCAGCGCGTTGATGGCGGTGGCGACGCCCGAGGAACAACGGACGATCCTCACCAAGGCGCCCCTGCCCGCCCGCGTCCTGTGGCGCCTGACCGGCCGCCGCGCACACGCCCGCTGGGAGGCCCGCCTGTACGGAACCTGACCTACGCGCGCAGCCCCAACTGATCGACCACGTCCGCGACTTGAGCCCGGTCCTCGGTGCCGAGACCGCGCAGCGGCAGTGGAAGGCTGCGTGGCGGGGTGAGGCCGACGTACGCGGCGGCCTCGGCGATCACGCGCAGGGAGCCGTGCAGGGCGAAGAGGTCCCACAGTGGCTGAAGCCGTTGCGACTCCTGCTGGGCCCGCTCGGCGTCGCCGGACCGCACGGCCCGGGTGATCGTCAGTGCCGCCTCCGGGAAGGTACCGGCGATCACCGAATACCAGGCGTCACAACCGGCGTTGAGCCCCGTGGCCGCGTAGGCGTCGCCGCTGACGCCCACGGTCACGTGCTCGGGAAGGATCCGGCGCAGCACCTGGACACGCGCTCGGGCGACTTCGAGGTCGCCGGGCACACCGGGGATCTTGATCGACGCCACGTGCGGCAGCTCGGCCACGCGTGCGTACAGCTCGTCGGTGAAGGTGAAGTGCGTGGTGCCCGGGTTGTCGTAGACGACCAGCGGTACCGAGAGGTTCGCCGTGATGTCCTCGAAAAGTCCGAACACCTCGTCCTCGGTCAGTCGCTGGTACGACATCGGCGCGAGCAACACCCCGGCCGCACCGGCCTGTTGGGCGTCCTCCGCGGCCTCCAGCACGTGCCGGGTGCGCAGCGCGCCGATGCCCGCGACGACCGGGGTCGAGCCGGCGTTCGCCACCGCGATGCGCAGCGCGTGGGCGCGTTCCTCGCGGGTGAGGTAGGCGTAGGAGCCCGTGGAACCCAGGGCCCCGATCGAGTCGACGCCGGCCGCGGCGAGACGGGCGACCAGAGCGGCGAACGAGTCCTCGTCGACACCGTCCTCGGTGACCGGGGTGAGGGGAAAGGCACTCAGGCCGGTGAACATCAACTTCTCCTTGAGAGCGGGAGTTGAGGGCGGGAGTTGAGGGCGGGAGTCGAGAGCGGGAGGCAGGTACGACGAGAGACACAGCGGCCGGTGACTACAGAGGATTGGCCCGCAGCCACGCCAGCACCTCGTCGGCGTGGGCGTTCGGCGGGAAGACGGGATAGAAGACGTGCTCGATCACACCGTCGCGGACGACGAGCGTCAGCCGTTTGTAGAGCGTCATCCCGCTGGTCTCGAAGAGGGGCAGGTCCAGCGCCCCGGCCAGGCTCCGCTCCGGGTCGGAGAGCATCTCGAAGGGCAGATACAGCCGCTCGACCACCTCCCGCTGGTAGTCGGGCTCCTGGCTGGACAGGCCGAACACCCGGACCGCTCCGGCGGCCAGCAGCTCCTGGTAGTGGTCGCGGAAGCCGCACGCTTCGGGCGTACAGCCGCGCGCCCCCGGAATCGCGTCCCACCCCTCGGGCAGGTCGGTGCCCGGCCGCCCGGTGAGCGGATACACGTACACCACCGTCCGCCCCTCACCGAGCGCGTCGAGCCGGACCGACGTCCCCCCGCTGCCGCGCAGCTCCAGCGGCGGGACCGGCAGGCCGGGCAGGTGGGCGGCCGCGCCGTCGTCCTGGGGGACGGGCAGATCGGCGGGCAGACTCGTGTAGTCCATCAAGGGCTCCTGACGTCCGTCGGCCGGTGCGGCGCAGCTGTTGCGGTGGGCGGCCGTCAGCAGATGCGCGACCAGCGTGGTCCGGCGGGCGGTGAGGCCCGCGATGCGCTGCGAGAGATCGTCGATCGCCTCCCGGTACCCGGCCAGCGAGGCGGGACAGTCGTCGCCGTACTCATGGCCGACCGCCAGACAGTCCAGGAAGGGACGGGTGCGCTCCACGGGGATCCCGAGGTCGCTCAGCGCACGGATCTCCCGCACGAGCCGCAGGTCGTGCGCGTCGTAACTCCGGTAGCCGTTGGGCAGCCGCTCAGGGGTCAGCAGCCCCAGCGATTCGTAGTAACGCACCGCTTTCGTCGTCACGCCCGCCTTGGCGGCCAGTTCACCGATGTGCATGTCTCTCACCTCAACGAACGCTAGACCTTGCCCCTGGGGGCAAGGTCAAGGCGCTTCGAAAGGCGAGGGCACGGTCGCGGCTCAGCTGTCCAGGAAGATCTAGATGTCCCGGAAGATCTCGATCTGCGCCCCGATGGAGTTCAGACGCTCGGCGAGGTCCTCGTACCCCCGGTTGATGACGTAGACGTTGCGCAGCACGGACGTGCCGTCGGCCGCCATCATCGCCAGCAGGACGACCACGGCGGGGCGCAGGGCCGGCGGGCACATCATCTCGGCGGCCCGCCAGCGGGTCGGGCCCTCGACCAACACGCGGTGCGGGTCGAGGAGTTGGAGCCGGCCGCCGAGGCGGTTGAGGTCCGTGAGGTAGATCGCGCGGTTGTCGTAGACCCAGTCGTGGATGAGGGTCTTGCCCTGCGCGACCGCCGCGATGGCCGCGAAGAACGGCACGTTGTCGATGTTCAGGCCCGGGAACGGCATCGGGTGGATCTTGTCGATCGGCGCCTCCAGCTTGGAGGGCCGGACCGTGAGGTCCACCAGGCGCGTACGGCCGTTGTCCGCGAAGTACTCGGGCGTACGGTCGTGGTCGAGGCCCATCTCCTCCAGGACCGCGAGTTCGATCTCCAGGAACTCGATCGGCACCCGGCGCACCGTCAGCTCCGACTCCGTGACCACCGCGGCGGCCACCAGGCTCATCGCCTCGACCGGGTCCTCGGAGGGGGAGTAGTCGACGTCGACGTCGATGTTCGGCACGCCGTGCACGGTCAGGGTGGTGGTGCCGATGCCCTCGACCCGGACGCCGAGCGCCTCCAGGAAGAAGCACAGGTCCTGGACCATGTAGTTGGAGGACGCGTTGCGGATGACGGTGACACCGTCGTGCCGCGAGGCGGCCAGCAGCGCGTTCTCGGTGACCGTGTCGCCGCGCTCGGTCAGCACGATCGGGCGGTCGGGGCGCACGCTCCGGTCGACCTGCGCGTGGTACTGGTTCTCGGTCGCCGCGATGTCCAGACCGAACCGGCGCAGCGCGATCATGTGCGGCTCGATGGTCCGCGTACCGAGGTCGCAGCCGCCGGCGTAGGGCAGCTTGAAGTGGTCCATGCGGTGCAGCAGCGGGCCCAGGAACATGATGATCGAGCGCGTGCGTACGGCCGCCTCTGCGTCGATCGCCGCCATGTTCAGCTCGGCCGGCGGCACGATCTCCAGGTCGACCCCGTCGTTGATCCACCGGGCGCGCACACCGATCGAGCTGAGCACCTCCAGGAGGCGGTAGACCTCCTCGATCCGGGCCACCCGGCGCAGCACTGTGCGCCCCTGGTTGAGCAGAGAGGCGCACAGCAGTGCCACGCAGGCGTTCTTGCTGGTCTTGACGTCGATGGCGCCGGACAGCCGACGACCACCGACGACTCGCAGATGCATCGGACCCGCATAGCCCAGCGAGACGATCTCGCTCTCCAGCGCTTCACCGATTCGAGCGATCATCTCAAGGCTGATGTTCTGGTTGCCGCGCTCGATGCGGTTGACCGCGCTCTGACTGGTGCCGAGCGCCTCCGCGAGCTGCGCCTGTGTCCAGCCACGGTGTTGCCGGGCGTCACGGATGAGCTTGCCGATGCGTACGAGGTAATCGTCTGCCATGGGGTTGAGGCTATCTCAGATATGAGATGGCGCCTCTTGAGGGGTCCATTCGGGTGACTGCCGGTCAGTCGTCCTTCTTCGTGCGCGTCTTGCGCCACCCGAAAGGCCCGGGCAAATCCATAGATGTCGTACGTCGTCCGGTCGTGCTGCGCGTGTACCGCGGACCGCGCTTCCCGCCGGTGGTGAAGGACATCGAGCGCTTGTTGATGTTCAACCGAAGCCAAGGAAGGATCCGGAAGCTCTTGCGGAACGTGAGCGGCATCCCCGCCCCCTTTCGTCCTGGAGCGGGTACCCCGAAGACGCGCGGGTATGGCGGTCGGCACGCATCGGATGTCGGGCCGCGTGCCCCCGTCAGCCGCAGCCCGCAAGGGAGTTGGCGTCGGGTCCGGCCACCGGTGTCAGGCCGTGGTAGACGCGCGGCGCGCCGTCGAGGGTGAGGGTGACGCGGCCGTGGACGGGTGACAGCTGACGGCTGCGGCCCACGGCGTCCAGCTCGCGCACGGCGGTGCCGGCGGTGACCTTGAGCTGCGTCTTGGTCGGCCAGGGGTCCACCCAGGCCTCCGGGGCGGGGAAGTGCCAGTCGGTGCGCGTGCCGGAGGTGTTCAGCAGGTAGCCGTCGGCCCGGTTCCACAGGACGACCGCCGGGCCGTCGGGGGTGTCGAACCACAGGCCGAAGGTCTTCGGGTCGGGGAAGGTCAGCCGGCCCCGGAAGACGGCCTCGTCGAGGACGCGCGCCGCGGTCGCGTACGCCAGCAGCGACGGCTTCGGGCTCAGGTCGCGGTTCATCAGCCCGTAGTGGTACTCGACGTTGTCCGGATCGGCGATCTGCGGCATGCCCAGCACGCTGTCGTGGAACTGGTACCAGCACACGCAGGTCACCCCCTCGGCCTTGGCCAGCGCCAGGGAGAGCAGGACGTTCTCGGCGGCGTGCCGGTAGGTGTCGTGCCACCAGCTGTTCGGCTTGGTCGGCGCGTACGCCTCGGTCAGCCAGATCTCCTTCTCGCCGTGCTGCGCCATCAGCGCCTTGAGCTGCTTGAGGCCGCCGTAGAAGTTCCAGTACGTGCCAGCCGAGCCGGTGCTCCAGTCGTCGCCCGGCGGTATGTAGTCCGGGGTGAAGTTGCCGCGGCCGGGATGGTAGGCGAACGCGTCGATCAGGTCCCAGCCGCCGGCGGCGATGAAGTTCTCCACCCAGGGCTTGTCCATCCCGGCGAGTCCGTTGTTCATCAGCTTCACGGCGTCGCCGGTCATGGCCCGTCGGTCGAAGACCGGGCGCAGCGCCTTGTCCAGGTAGGCCTGGGCGGCCGTGCCGGTGTTGAACGGCTTGTTCAGTTCGTTGCCGACCTCGAAATACCCGGCCCCGGCGCCCTGCGCCACGGCCAGTGTGTCGGCCGCCCAGGCCGCCGCCTCGGTGTCGGTCGCGTCGAGGGACGGCTGCAGTTCGATGTTGTGGCGCATGCCCCGCGCGTCGAACGCCGAGGGCGGCAGACCCGGGCCGCCGTCGTAGGCGATACGCACCAGGGAGATGCCGGCCCGCTGCCAGAGGTCGAGCACGGCGTCGGCGCTCGGCCGTTGCAGCCAGGGGTAGTTGGCGATCCCGAACATGCTGTCCGTGCCTGCCTGGTAGGCGAACGGCGGCAGGGTCGCGAGGTTGGTCCGCGCGAACGCCTCGTCGTCCCCGGACCGTACGACGACCTCGGCGAACACGACGCCGGCGGCCGGCGCGGGCACGGTGAAGGTGTGCTGCCAGGTGCCGGCCGCGGCGATGCTGCCGGACACCGTGCTCGCGGCCAGCTGCGTGCCGTCGAAGTCCCTTACGGACAGCTCCAGTTCAGCCGTACGCGCACCTCCGCCGTTCGCGACCAGCGCGGTGAGCTGCATCGGCTCGCCGGGCACCTGGTAGAGGTTGAAGTCCCGGTCGGTGGTCAGCTCCAGGCCGAGTTCGACGCCGCGGCCGATGGTGGCCGTGGCCGACGGTCTGGTCTCGGAGAAGAAGAAGTCGGCGCGGCTGGTCCACCCGCCGGCCGGGTCGGCCGTGCCCGGAGCGTGGATCCAGGTCGCGTTCGTCCAGGCCTGGCGTGAGCGGTCCAGCAGGAACAGACCGTGCCGGCCGCCCCAGGTCGAGGTGTGCGCGACGCCGGCGGTCTCCTCGTAGGGGATGCCGCCGCCGGAGTCCCGTACCCACTCGGTGATCGCGATGTAGTCGTCGGGTGCGGTCGGCGCCTGGATCGCCCGGCTGAACAGGAAGCCGTCAGGCAGCAGGGTGGCCGCGCCGGTGATCCGCCACTCCAGGCGGGCATGGCCGGTGCTCACGCTGAACCAACCCGTGACGGTGACCGCGCCGGCGGCCGCGTCGAAGGTGTAGTCCATCCGGATCGCCGGTGTCCCGTCCGCCAGTGCGGACAGCACGGGGGTGCCGCCGGTCGACAGGTGGATGCCGGTGAGCTGGTCCTTGATCTGGAACTTCGAGCCGGCGCTCCGGGTGACTCCGGCCGCGTCGCGGATGGCGAGCCGGCCGCCGACGCTCGCCAGCAGGCTGATCCCGCCGGCGGTCAGGGTGACATCGCCGTCCGCGGCGTGCGCGGTCACGGGGGTGGACTCGGCGATCAGTACGACGCCGGCCGCGAGCGCCGCGCCGAGAAGACCGCGACGGCTGAGGCGGCCGCCTTCGGCAGGTGGGGTCATCGTCTGCTCCTGTCTGGCCGGGAACGGTCGTGATAATGCCTATCTTCAACTTCGTGCCACGGACCGTCTCAATCGGACATGCCGTCGGTCAAGGGGTATTGCGCATTTGTTTCGGTCGGTTTAACGTCACCGACGACCGCTGAAGTTACGCATTATCACCGGAGGACCGATGCCAACGAA
>NZ_JBSFLV010000164.1:0-19323 GCF_053599215.1 Streptomyces sp. NPDC001002
GTTTGGATCAGGTCGGCTGTGAGGTGCGGTGCTTCTTGGCCGAGTCGAGCGGGGTCTGGTGCGTGCAGCTGCAAGGCGGAGGAGGGAGTCATGGCGGAGCCATGGCGAGTGACGACAACGCGGCTGGGGGTCCCCCCACGCCTTTAAGGCAGTGGGGGAGGGCGTGCCAGGGCCCGCGACGCCGGGCTGATCCAAACGACAGCCCCTAGTCGGGGGTGCGCCGGGGATGCCGCGCCCCCGAAACAGTCGAACACCCGGTCCTTCACCGGTGTGAACCATGACCGTCCCGCTACCGAGTGCCGCCACATGTCGGTTGTCAGTGGTGGCTGGCACCATCGAGACATGGTGCAGGTGTGTCTGAACGGGCCCCGGGAAGCCGCCGACGCGGCCGTCGTCCCGGTGTCGCCGGAGGCGATGGGTGAGGCCGCGGAGTCGGCCGTCGTGGTCGGAGCGACGGACGTCCATGTCCACCCCAAGACCCCGTGCGGCGGCGACTCGATGTCGCCCAAGGTGCTCGCGCCCACGCTGGCCGCGATCCGGCGTCGGGTGTCGGTCCCGGTCGGCGTGACCACGGGCGCCTGGGCGGAACCGGACCCGGCGGCCCGGCTCGCCCGCGTACGGAGTTGGGCCGCGCTGCCCGCCCTGCCCGACCACGCCTCGGTGAACTGGCACGAGGAGGGCGCGGAGGAGATCGCCGCCGCCCTGCTCGACCTCGGCGTGGGCGTCGAGGCCGGCATCTGGTCCGGCACGGACGGGGCGGCCCGGTTCGCGGCCTCGCCGCTCGGCCCGAAGGTGCTGCGCGTGCTCGCCGAGGTGACGGACACCGACGCGGACACGGCACAGGCCTCGGCACACGCCCTCCTGGCCGACCTCGGCTCCGCGCACGGCCGCCCGGTGCTGCTGCACGGCGAGGACGACGGCACCTGGCCGGTCCTGCGCCTGGCCGGACGACTGGGCCTAGCGACCCGGATCGGCCTGGAAGACACCCTGCTCCTCCCGGACGGGCAACGGGCCCGGTCCAACGCGGAGTTGGTGGCGGTGGGGTTGGCCGAGTACGACGCGGGGTGATGGTCGCGACCGCAAAGGAGGCCGGCGGCGGCCCTTCGTGCGAGCGGGGGGCGGGGGTGGCGCGCCCGTACAAGCAGGAGTCGACGGCAGCGCGCCGCACGAGGAGGAGTCGGCGGCAGCGCTCCGCGCAAGCGGCGGTCGACGGCGGCGCGCCACACGAGCAGGCGTCGGGGCGGTGCCTCCGGACAAGTGGCGGTCAGCGGCAGCTCTTCGGGGCCTCTTCGACATCCCCCTTCCGCCCCCGCCCGCCCGTCGTCCGCGTCCCCCTGCGCTCCACCATCAGCCGCGACCCGTTCCCGCGTTCGCCCACCACGTCGTTCGGGTTGGACAGGACGCAGGTGTCGAGGGAGAGACAGCCGCAGGCGATGCAGTCGGTGAGGTGGTCGCGCAGGCGGCCGAGTTGGCTGATGCGCTCGTCGAGTTCGGAGCGCCAGGCCTCGGAGAGTCGGGCCCAGTCCTCGCGGGTCGGCGTGCGCTCCTCGGGGAGTTCGGCGAGCGCCTCGCGGATCGTGGCGAGCGGGATGCCGACCCGCTGAGCGGCCCGTACGAAGGCGACCCGGCGCAGCGCGTCGCGTTGGTAGCGGCGCTGGTTGCCCGTGGTGCGGCGGCTGGTGATCAGGCCCTTGGACTCGTAGAAGTGCAGGGCGGAGACGGCGGCACCGCTGCGCGCGGCGAGTTGGCCGACCGTGAGCTCGTGGATCTTCTCGGGAATCTGAGGCACTCCTCGAACCCTACCCACCCGGGACGCGCCGCGGTCCGTTGACATTGCCCTCGTCCGCGACCATGCTAAGCAGTTGCTTAGACGTTGAGGTGCAGCTTCAGGCACATGGGAGGCCGGGACATGGCAGAGCCGAGGATCTTCGCGTCCGTCGACGAGCTGAAGGCGGCGGTGGACGAGCAGTTGGGGTACACCGACTGGCTGGAGATCGACCAGAAGCGGATCGATCTGTTCGCGGACGCGACCGGCGACCACCAGTGGATCCACGTGGACCCGGAGAAGGCGGCGGCCGGGCCCTTCGGGACCACCATCGCGCACGGCTATCTCACCCTGTCCCTGCTGCCCCTCTTCGGCCCGCAGCTGATCAAGGTCGAGAACGTGAAGATGGGCGTCAACTACGGCACCAACAAGGTCCGTTTCCCCTCCCCCGTCCCCGTCGGCTCCCGTGTGCGGGCCACCGCGCGGATCACCGGGGTCGACGACGTGGCCGGCGGTGTCCAGGTCTCCGTCGCCTTCACCGTGGAGCGCGAGGGCGGCGACAAGCCGGTGTGCGTGGCGGAGTCGGTGTCCCGGTACTACCTGTAGGCGCTCGCGTCAGCTGTGGGGACGTGCGGGCGGCGGGCGCTACTTCGCGGTGCCCGCGCCCACCATCCGCAGCACGAGGTCGGCGTAGAGCGCGCCGATCTCGTCGGGCGTCCAGCGGCCTTCGAGGCTGAACCAGCGGGCCACGTCGATGCAGAGCGACAGCACGGCGAGGGTGGTGCCCTTGACGTCCAGCACGTCGAACTCACCGGAGTCGATGCCGTCCTCGATGATCCCGCGCACCTCGGCGTCGCACTGTCGGCGCAGCGCGAGGATCTCGGCGCGGGCGTCGGGGCCGAGCGAGTCGAGCTCGTACTGCACGACCCGTGCGGTGGTACGTCCGCCGGCGTGCCAGCCGACGAAGGAGCTGACGGCGTCCGCGAGCCGCTCGGTCGCGGTGCCCTCGCGCCGGGCCGCGGTCCGCAGGATGTCGAGGGCCTTCTCGTGGCCGATCCTGCTGATGCGGTGGAGCAACTCTTCCTTGGTCTTGTAGTGGATGTAGAGCGCGGCCGGGCTCATCCCGGCGCGGCCCGCGATGTCGCGGGTCGTCGTCGCGTGGTACCCGCGCTCGGCGAAGGCCTCCACGGCGGCGACCAGCAGCCGCCGGGCCGCGTCGGGCGTGACCTCGCCCCAGGCCTGCGTCTCGCCGCCGGCCGTCTCCTCCGCCGTACTCATCTCTCGCTCGCCCCTCTCGGTGACATGAACCACCACCATACCGCCGAAGCTGAGCGAGCGCTTAGGCTGCCCGCTCAGAGCTTGTCGAACGGGTTGTAGGCGCCCCGTCCTGCCGGTCCCGGATCACCTTGGCGAGGGTGAAGGAGGAGGTGACCAGATACAGGACGGCGATCGCGAGGAAGGCCCGCACCCAGGCGTCGGCCTGCAGCTTGAAGATGCCGATGGCGGTCGCCGCGATGGCGACGGAAAAGGAGGCGACGGCCTGGCCGTAGAAGGCGGCCGTGTTCTGCGGTTTGCCCGATGCTTCGCTCATGGGGACAAGCGTCGGCGCATACGGTCGCCGCCACATCCGTCCGCGTACTCAGCCGGCGTACTCAGCCGCCTTGCTCAGAATGCCGAAATCCCCGTCAGCGCACGGCCGATGAGCAGCTTCTGGATCTGGCTGGTGCCCTCGTAGAGGGTCATCACGCGGGCGTCGCGCAGCAGCTTGCCGACCGGGTACTCGTCGATGTAGCCGTAGCCGCCGAACACTTGGACCGCGTTGTTGGCGGCCCGGACCGCGGCCTCCGAGGCGAAGAGCTTGGCCTTGGAGGACTCGACGGCGAAGGGCTGCCCGCGGTCGATCAGGTCGGCGACCCGCCAGGTCAGCAGCCGGGCCGCGTCCACGTCGAGGGCGATGTCGCTGATCAGCTCCTGCACCAACTGGTGCTGCGCGATGGGCTTCCCGAACTGCTCGCGTTCGCCCGCGTAGCGCAGGGCCGCGTCCAGCGCGGCCTGGGCGATGCCGACGCAGCCCGCCGCGACCGACATCCGCCCCTTCGCCAGCGCCGACATGGCGACCGAGAACCCCTTGCCCTCGGGGGCGAGCATGGCGGAGGCGGGGACGCGGACGTCTTCGAGGACCAGTTCGGCGGTGGCCTGACCGCGCAGGCCGAGCTTGCCGTGGATGGTGCGGCGGGTCAGACCGGGGGTGTCGGTCGGTACGAGGAAGGCGGAGACGCCCTTGTGTCCGGGGGCGTCGGTCGAGCGGGCGAAGAGAAGGACTACGTCGGCCCAAGTCCCGTTCGTGATGAACATCTTGGTGCCGTTGATGACATAGTCGTCGCCATCCCGGACCGCCCGCGTGGTGAGGTTGCCGGCGTCGGAGCCGGTGCCCGGCTCGGTCAGGCCGAAGCAGCCGACGTACTCGCCGGAGGTGAGCCCCGGCAGCCACCGGCGCTTCTGCTCCTCGCTCCCCCACGCGGCGACCGACTTGGCGACCAGGCCGAGCGAGACGGACACGATCCCGCGCACGGACGAGTCGCCGCGTCCCAGCTCCTCGGTGACCAGGCAGTACGCGAGGTGGTCGCCGCCGGAGCCGCCGTACTCCTCGTCGACGGTCAGGCCCAGGAAGCCGACCTCGCCGAGCTTCTTCACGATCGACCGGTCGACCTCCTCGGCGCGGTCCCAGTCGACGACGTGCGGGGCGATCTCGCGGGCCACGAAGTCCTTCGCGAGCTGCCGGACCGCCTCCTGCTCCTCGCTGAGCCCCAGGTTCACCACGAGATCACCCCAAAGAAACGGACCTTGAGAACGTCCACTTAAATTAGCACTGCTAGTTTCCGAGCGCAGCCCTACTATGTGCGCCATGGCCCGACCGCGCAAGCCCCTGCTCAGCACCGACCGGATCGTCTCGACGGCACGTGCGCTGGTGGACGCGGAGGGCCTCTCGGCCGTTTCCACGCGTCGGCTCGCGGCGGAGTTGGGGGTGAGCGGGCCCTCGCTCTACAACCACTTCCGCACCAAGGACGAGATCCTTGAGGCGGTCGCCGACTCGGTGAGCGCGCAGGTGGATCTGTCGATGTTCGAGGACGGGCGGGACTGGCGGACCGCGCTGCACGACTGGGCGGTCTCCTATCGCGGGGCGCTGCGCGACCATCCGAACATCGTGCCCGTCCTCGCGACCGGGCCTGGCCGGCGGCCGGCGGGGTTGCGGCTCGCTGACGCGGTGTACGGGGGGATGGTGGCGGCGGGGTGGCCGGCGGCGCAGGCGACGTCGATCGGGGCGTTGATGAGGTACTTCATCATGGGGTCGGCGTTGGGGTCTTTTGCGGGGGGATTCGTGGATGACGCGAGCGCGTACGACCCTGCCAGTTATCCGCATCTCGGGCAGGCTCATTTGCTCGCGGAGCAGCAGGAGAAGATTGATCAGCGGGCGTTTGAGACGGGGCTCACTGCGTTGCTCGACGGGTTGACGGGGCAGTTTGAGGTGGTTCGGTTCGTTGCGGAGTGACGGTCCGTCGTGGCTTGTCGCGCCCACGCGGCGGAGCCGCAAATCGATACAGCCCCGCGCCCCTTAGCGGCATGCACTCCCCGTACCTCAAGAGGTTCTGACGTATGCCTTTGGTAGGTATGCCGAGACCACCCAGTTCGGGGCGTCCACCACCTCTGTGATTCTTAGGTCCACCGCGACGCTGCACAGGACGTACGCGTCGATCGGGGACAGGCCGTAGTGGGTGCCCAGGTGGTCGATCATTGATCGGGTGGCGTCCTGGGCCGCTCGCATGAGGTCGGGGGCTACGCCCATCGTGGCGTAGTGGCCCAGGCGGTCGGCGTCCGGGCGTAGGGGGCCCGTCGTTTCGAATTGGGGGGCTGGGATGCGGCGGCCCTTGTGGAGGCGGATTCTTGCCGTGCCCGCCATGGACGCCTCGATCGCGCTGACGCACAACTCGCCGTCGCCCTGGGCCGCGTGGGGGTCGCCGAGGCTGAGGCGGGCGCCGGGGACCTGGACCGGGAGGTAGAGCTTGGTGCCCACGACCAGGTCTCGGCAGTCGACGTTGCCTCCGAAGTGGCCCGGGGGCAGGACGCTTTGGGGTTCGGTGACGTCCGGGCAGACTCCAACCACTCCGCAGAAAGGGTGGATCGGGATCTCGGCCACGTCGAGGAACGTGGCCTTGTCCCCGCGGCTCAGGTCCCACAGGTGCAGGTGTGCGTCGGGGAAGTCCTCGGCCAGCAGGCCCAGGCCTGGCAGTACGGCCGTCCAGCCCCAGTCCACCGACCGCAGTTCCAGGAACTCGACCTCCAGGACATCGCCCGGTTCGGCGCCCTTGACGACGACGGGGCCGGCCAGTGGGTAGACCCGGTCCCAGTCGAAACCCGCGATGACCTCGGCGGTGGAGTCCGGGGCGAACTGCCCGTCGGTGGCCTCGGTGAGTTCGAAGGACACGGTGTCGCCGTCCTCGACCTCCAGCACGGGCTCGTGCTCCAAGGACCACAGGCGATGTACGCGCTTCGGTATGGAGTAGTGGCTCATCGGACCGTCCTCACCTGTCGGAACCGTCGGCACCTGTGCCGGACTTTGCCCTTCCCACCGAGCCGACGTCAAGCCTCGTAGGCAAGAAATGTGGCCCCAGAGGCACACCGACTTGATCCTGGAACCGTTCCGAGCCTCGCGTCCGATTTCCGCCAGCGGTGGGTGCACGTACCTGTCTAGCCTCGGGGCATGAAGAAACCCCTTCGCCTTGCCGGAGCGAGCGCTGCCGCCGCCGCTGTCGTCACCGTTGTGCTGTGGGCCTCCGCGTTCGTGTCGATCCGGAGTGCGGGGGACGCCTACTCGCCGGGGGCGTTGGCCTTGGGGCGGTTGCTGAGTGGGGTGGTGGCGCTCGGGATCATCTGGGGTGTGCGGCGGGAGGGGTTGCCGCCGCGGTCCGCGTGGCGGGGGATCGCGATATCGGGCGTGCTGTGGTTCGGGTTCTACATGGTCGTCCTGAACTGGGGTGAGCAGCAGGTCGACGCCGGTACGGCCGCGCTGGTCGTGAACATCGGGCCGATCCTCATCGCCCTGCTCGGCTCCCGGCTGCTGGGGGACGCGATGCCGCCTCGGCTGCTGGCGGGGATGGCGGTGTCGTTCGCCGGTGCGGTGACCGTCGGGCTGTCGATGTCGGGGCAGGGCGGTTCGTCGGTGCTCGGGGTGGTGCTGTGTCTGCTCGCGGCGGTCGCGTACGCCGGTGGGGTCGTCGCCCAGAAGCCGGCTCTCGCCCAGGCGAGCGCGCTCCAGGTGACGACGTTCGGGTGTCTCATCGGGGCGGTGGTCTGCCTGCCGTTTGCCGGGCAGCTCGTCCACCAGGCGGCCGACGCGCCCGTCTCCGCCACGCTCAACATGGTGTATCTGGGCGTCTTTCCGACCGCCCTCGCCTTCACGACGTGGGCGTACGCCCTGGCCCGGACGACCGCCAGCAAGATGGGCGCGACCACGTACGCCGTGCCCGCGCTGGTCGTCCTGATGTCGTGGCTGGCGCTCGGCGAGGTACCGGGGCTGCTCACGCTGGCGGGCGGGGCTCTGTGCCTGGCGGGTGTGGCGGTGTCCCGGTCCCGGGCGCGGGCAACGGTGGAGGAGGCCGAGGCGGCGGGGGCGACTCCGGTGGTCGTGACCGAGCCGGGAGCGACTGCGGTGGTCTCGGCCGAGCCGCCCTCCGAGGACGTGTCCGTCAAGAAGTGACCGCCGCCTTCCGTTCGCAACCAGCGCCCGGCCCTCCTCAGAACGTGACCAGCGCCCGCCCGCCCTTCCCCGCCAGCATGTTCTCGAAGGCCGCCGGGATGCCGTCCAGGGCGATGCGTTCCGTGACCAGTGCGCTCAGGTCGAGGCGGCCCGCTCGGACGTGGTCGGCCAGGACCGGGAGGTCCTTCGCCGGGTCGGAGTTGCCGTAGACGCAGCCGGTCAACGTCCGTCCCCAGTGGAAGAGTTCGAGGGCGTTGAAGGTGACCTGCTGGTCCTTGCCGCCGATGCCGACCACCGTGGTGCGGCCGCCGCGGCGGGTGGAGTCCCAGGCCGCGCGGATGGTCGTCGCGCGGCCCACGCACTCGATCGCCACGTCGACGCCCTGCTTGCCGGTGAGGGCGCGGATCTCGCGGGCCGTCGTGTCGGACGCGAGGACGTAGTCCGTGGCGCCCGCCGCCCGCGCCAACTCCTCCTTCTGCGGGGAGACATCGACCGCCACGATCCGCGAGGCACCGGCGATCCGGGCGCCCTGGAGCGCGGCCAGGCCCACTCCCCCGACGCCGTACACCGCCACTGTCTCGCCCTCACGGACCCGCGCCGAGTGGTGGACGGCTCCGTAGCCGGTGAGGACGGCGCAGCCGAGGAGGGCCGCGTCGGTCAGCGGGATTCCGTCCGGGAGGGGCAGGACGCAGGCGGCCGCCACGACCGTCTCCTCGGCGAACGCGGCCACGTTCAGGCCGGGGTGGAGGTCGGAGCCGTCGTCCGCGCGGTGGGCGTAGACGTCGGCGGCGCCCTTGAGGGCGTTGGCGCACAGCCACACCTCGCCGAGCGAGCAGGCGTGGCAACTCCCGCAGGAAGGAGCCCAGTTGAGGACGACCTCGGCGCCGGGCGAGACATGCGTGACGCCCTCGCCGACGGACAGGACCGTGCCGGCGCCCTCGTGGCCGAGCACGGCGGGGACCGGCACGCGCATGGTGCCGTCGGACAGGGACAGGTCGGAGTGGCAGACGCCGGCGGCGGCGAGGCGGATGCGGACCTGGCCGGGGCCGGGGTCGGGAAGGTCGATGTCCATGATCTCCAGGGGAGCGCCCACGGCGGGCAGGACGGCGGCGCGAACCACGTGAACGCTCCTCAGAACTGGAGGGACTTGGTCTGGAGGTACTCGGACAGGCCGTGCGTGCCGAGTTCACGGCCGACGCCCGACTGCTTGTAACCACCGAAGGGGGCAAGGGGGTTGAAGCGGCCGCCGTTGATGTCGACCTGGCCGGTCTCCATGCGGCGCGCGAAGGCGACGGCCTCGGCCTCGTCGCCGGCCCAGACGGCGCCGGCGAGGCCGTAGACCGTGCCGTTGGCGATGCGCAGGGCGTCCTCCTCGTCCTCGTAGCGCAGGACGGACAGAACCGGGCCGAAGATCTCCTCCTGGGCGATGGTCATGTCCGGGGTGACGTCGGCGAAGACGGTCGGGCTGACGAAGTAGCCCTGTTCGCGCGGGGATTCGGGGCCGCCGGCGACCAGGCGGGCGCCCTCCGCGATCCCCGTCTCGATGTAACTCCGCACCCTGGCCCGCTGTTTGGCGTTCACGACCGGGCCGATGCGCGCGCCGTACTTCGCGGCGGCCGTGGCGGCCAGGCCCACCGCCTCCTCGTACTGGTCCCGGTGCACCAGCATCCGGGTCCAAGCGCTGCATGTCTGACCGGAGTTGGACATCACGTTGGCGACGCCGACGTTGACCGCCTTGGCGAGGTCGGCGCTCGGCAGGATGACGTTGGCGGACTTGCCGCCCAGTTCCAGGGCGACCTTCTTGATGGCGGCGCCCGCGATCGCGCCGATCTGCCGGCCGACCGCGGTGGAACCGGTGAAGGAGACCAGGTCGACGCCGGGGTGTTCGGCGAGGGCCTGCCCGGCGACCGGGCCGAGCCCGGTGACCAGGTTGAAGACGCCCGCCGGGAGACCGGCTTCGTGGACCGCCTCGGCGAAGAGCTGGGCGGTCAGCGGGGTGTCCTCGGCGGGCTTCAGGACGACCGTGCAGCCGGCCGCGAGCGCGGGGGCGACCTTGGCGACGATCTGGTGCAGGGGGTAGTTCCAGGGCGTGATCGCGCCCACCACACCGACCGGCTCCAGGTGCACGGTGGAGTTGCCGGCCTTCTCCTCGAAGGCGAAGGTCGCGGCGAGTTCGGCGTACGAGCCCGCGACCGCGATCGGCACGGACGCGTGGACGGCCTGCGAGAAGGCGAGGGGCGAGCCCAGTTCTGCGGTGACCGTCTCGGCGATCTCGTCCTTGCGGGAGACGAGCACGTCCCTCAACGCCCCCAAGAGCGAGGCGCGTTGGGCGGGCGGGGTCGCGGCCCAGCCCGGGAGAGCGGTACGGGCGGCCCGTACCGCCGTGTCGATGTCGTACGCCGTGCCTGCGGGGACCCGGCCGACGATCTCCTCGTCGACCGGGTTCACGACCTCGATCGTGTCGGGGCCGGCGGCGGGGCGCCAGGCACCGTCGATGTACATGCCGTCGTGTGCCTTCATGGTGCGTCCTCCCGGGCGGGCCACTTCGTCGTCGTCCGGCTCATAAACTAGCGACGTTAGTTTTCAGACGCCAGACGGCGGCCCGCCGGAAGTGGACGCTCGGGAGGCGCGCGCCCGCGCACCCGCCCCTGGCGGTGCTCACTCCTCCAGGTCGGGCAGGCGCGCCGGGGCCGGGCAGATGCGTTCGCCGTGCTGGTCGAAGACGAACAGGTGGGCGATGTCGACGAGGAGCGGCACCTGCATGCCGTAGCGGAGGTCGATGTCGGGGGTGGTGCGGACGACCATGTCGCCGGGGAGGCGGCCGTCGGCGGGCGCGACCTCCTGGTCGGACGGGTCGTCGTCCAGGACCACGACTCGTCCGGCGCGCAGGCCTCCCGCCCGCTCCCGCAGCCGCCCCAGGACCGACTGACCCTCGCGGCGACGGCGTCTGGAGGGGCGGGGGGCCGGGCGCGGGGCCTCCAGGTCGGGTACGAAGGCGGGCCGGGAGCCGGTGTTGAAGTGGACGAGGACCTCGTGCCCCTGGAACTCCACGTGCTCCACGAGACCGGTGAGCACCACCTCGCCAGGCCGCGCATCCTCCCGCTTGGCGATCCGTACGGCCTCCGAGCGCAGCCCGACGATCACCTCGCGGCCCTGCTGCACGCGCAGCAACTGGTGGTCCAGGGACAGGGGTTCGGGCAGCCGGAGGAACTGCTTGCCGAGGCTGATGGTCATCGCGCCGTCGAGCGGGGCGCGCACGAGTCCGCGCAGCAGGTTGATGCGCGGGGTGCCGATGAAGGCGGCGACGAAGACGTTGCGGGGCAGGGCGTAGACCGAGCGCGGGGTGCCCACCTGCTGGAGCACCCCGCCGCGCAGTACGGCGACCCGGTCGCCGAGCGACATGGCCTCGGCCTGGTCATGGGTGACGTAGACCGTGGTGACGCCCAACTCCCGGGTCAGGCGGGAGATTTCGGCGCGTAAGTGGTTGCGGAGCTTGGCGTCGAGGTTGGAGAGCGGTTCGTCCATCAGGAAGGCGGAGGGGTGGCGGGCGATGGCCCGGCCCATGGCGACGCGCTGGCGTTCGCCGCCGGAGAGCTGGCTGGGGTAGCGGTCGAGGAGGTCCTCGATGCCGAGCATGCGGGCGGTGGCGTCCACGCGGGCGCTGGGATCGTCGCCGGGATTCTCGATGCGGAGCGGGAAGCCGATGTTGCCGCGGCTCGTCATGTTCGGGTAGAGCGCGAAGCTCTGGAACACCATCGCCATGTTCCGCTCGTACGGGAACAGGTGGTTGGACTGCTGTCCGTCCAGCAGCAGCCGTCCCTCGGTGATCTCCTCAAGACCGGCGATCATCCTGAGCACGGTGGACTTTCCGCAGCCGGAGGGCCCGAGCAGGACGAGGAACTCACCCGGCGCGATGTCCAACGTCAGCCGGTCCACCACCCGGACACCTCGGGTGTAGGACTTGCTCACGTCGAGCAGGGAGATGGCGCGTGTCATTTCGGGTGCCCCCGGGGGCTGCGTCAGGCGCTGGTGCTCCGCGGTCCGACGCCCCGAGCGGGTCGCGCGGGGCCTGTGAGTCACGGAAGCTAACGGAATGTGCGCGGCCGGGGGAAGACATCGGGCGTGATCGGACGCCACGTGTCGACAGGTGAGAAAGCGGACGATCGAATTCAGGCGGTGGGGGTGTGGCGTTCGGGGGTGGAGGGGTGCTGTCCGGCGGGTGGGGCCTTGGTCGGGGGTGTGGTCGGAGGTGCGGTCGAGGACGGCTCGGGAACCACCTCCGCCGGCCCGGCTGCCCTGTCCGCCTTCTCCATTCGCGCTGCCCTGTCCGCCTTCTCCCATCGCGCCGCCCCGTCTGCCTTCTCCGGCCGCGCTGCCCCTTCCGCCTTCTCCGGTCGCGCCGGTGACCTCAGTGCCACTCCCGCCGACACCAGCAGCAGCCCGCCCAGCATCACGAACGGCGCCGCCACCCCCGCGACTCCGGCGACCAGGCCCGCCGCCGCGGGGGCCGCGACCTGGCCGAGGCGGTTGCCGGTCAGGCGGAGGGCGAGGGCGGTGGAGCGGGCCGCGTCGGGGGCGGCCTGGACGACCGTCGTCATGGAGAGGGGCTGGCCCACGCCCAGGCAGAAGCCGAGCGCGGCGAGCATCAGGCCGATGGCCCACACCGGCACGGGCAGCGCGATCCCCGCGCACAGGAGTCCAGCGAGGAGGCAGGTCGCGGTCAACAGTGCGGCCCGGCCCAGCAGTTGGAGGAGAGGAGTGAGGACCAGCCGGCAGGCGATGGTGGCCGCCGCGCGGATGCTGAGCAGGACGCCGATCACGGAGGGCGCGATACCCCGGTGCTCGCCGACCACCGGAAGGTACGCGGTGAGGATGTCGGTCGCGGACAGCACGGAGAGGCTGACGAAGATGCCCGCGGGCACGCCCCGGGCGCCCAGGATGCTCCGCATGGGCACGCGATCGCCTTGCCGCGTACGGGACTTGACCACCGTACGGTCCTCGATGCGCCACAGCGACGTGAACGACACGGCGGCGCCCGCGCCCGCGACCAGCAGAGCGAGCGCGCTGCTGCCGGCCATGTCGTCGCCGCCGATCAACGCCCCTGCCGCGATGGGGCCGATGAGCTGGCCGAGGGAGGCGCCGATGGTGAAGTGGCCGAAGTTGCGGTCCTGTTCGTGCGGCGCGGACTGGCGGGCGACCAACGACTGCGCGCCGATCACGAAGCAGAGGTGGCCCAGGCCCATCACCCCGCTCCAGATCGCCATCGCCCAGAGGGAGTTGGCGAGTCCGCTCAGCGCGCAGCCGCCGGCGATCAGGACCACGCCGACGGGCAGCAGGGGTGCGCAGCGGCCGTGGTCGGTGCGGCGGCCGAGCGGTACCGCGGCGAAGAGCGGGAGCAGCGCGTACACGCCCGCGATGACGCCGATCGCCCGCTCGTCCGCGCCGAGCGCGAGGGCCCGGTACGACACCGCGGGCCGGGCCATCGACACCGCCCCCTGCGCGAAGCTGAAGGCGATGACGAGGCGCAGCAGCCAGCCCCGGTTCGTGCCGGACCCCATGGTCGTGTCCTCCGTCACGTGGGTCAGATGATCCCGAACAGGATCCCTGCCCCGAGCACCACCAGTGATGTCAGGGCCGCCCACTTGACGACGAACCTGGTGTGGTCGCCGAACTCGACCTTCGCCATGCCGACCAGCACGTACACGGCCGGCACCAACGGGCTGGACATGTGCAGCGGTTGGCCGACCAGCGAGGCGCGGGCGATCTCCAGCGTCGAGACGCCGTGGGCGTTGCCGGCCTCCGCGAGCACCGGGACGATGCCGAAGTAGAAGCCGTCGTTCGACATGAAGTACGTGAGCGGGATGCTCAGTACGCCGGTGACGAAGGCCATGTGCGGGCCCATGCCGTCGGGGATGTTGTCGACCAGCCAGGTGGCCATGTGGTCGACCATGCCGGTGCCCTGGAGGACGCCGGTGAAGACGGCGGCGGCGAAGACCATGCCGGAGACGTTGAGGACGTTCTCGGCGTGCGCGCCCAGGCGGGCCTTCTGGTCGGGCATGTGCGGGAAGTTGACGGTCAGGGCGAGGGCGGCGCCGAGCAGGAACAGGACCGGGATCGGCAGCCACTCCATGATCATGGCGGTGAGCAGCGTGACCGTGAGCAGCGCGTTGAACCAGTAGAGCTTGGGGCGCAGGGTGGCGCGGTGGGGGTCGAGACCCTGGAAACCGTCGTCCTCGTCGTCGTCCTGAGGCAGCTCGGCGTCGGTGCCGGAGCCGGCACCGCCCGTGCGCTTGACGAACTTGTCGGAGCCGCCGGCCGCACCCGAGCCCGCGCCCACCAGGACCGTCTCGGTCTCCTTCTCCTCGACCTCCTCCACGACCTTCGCCGCGGCCTTCTCGTCGACCAGCACCTCGTCCAGCGTCAGCACCCCGAGCCGCTTCCGCTCGCGCCGCCCGAGGACGTACGAGAGGACGATGACGAAGACCAGGCCCACGGCGAGCGCCGGGATCATCGGGACGAAGATGTCGCTGGCGTCGACCTTCAGCGCGGTGGCGGCGCGGGCCGTCGGGCCGCCCCAAGGGAGCGTGTTCATCACGCCGTTGGCCATCGCGGCGACGCCGGTCATCACGACCAGGCTCATCTTCAGGCGCTTGTAGAGCGGGTACATCGCCGAGACGGTGATCATGAAGGTGGTCGAGCCGTCGCCGTCGAGGGACACGATCGCGGCGAGCACGGCCGTGCCGACGACGATCCGCATCGGGTCGGCCTTGCAGAACTTCAGGATCCCGCGAACGATCGGGTCGAAGAGGCCGACGTCGATCATCACGCCGAAGTAGACGATCGCGAACATGAGCATCGCCGCGGTGGGGGCGAGGCTGGTGACGCCGTCGATGACGTAGTCGCCGAGGTGGGCGCCCTTGCCGACGAAGACGCAGAACAGCGCCGGGATCAGCACGAGCGCCGCGATCGGCGACATCTTCTTCAGCATGATCAGGACCAGGAAGGTCGCGATCATGGTGAAGCCGAGGATGGTCAGCATGAGTGGATACCTAACGTTCGCCCTTGAACTCCCACCGGAGACGGCGGTCCGACGACGTTAGGTCCGTTCAAATGCTGTTAACAAGACGTTGACGCGTGAGCAATAAGCGCAAAACTGCAGGTCACAGCTTTGCTCAGGTCACAGGGCCAGGACGGCGGCGCATTCGACCGGCACTCCGTTGAGGACGGCGTTGCCCGAGAGCGGGTCCAGGAGGCTGCCGTCGAGGAGCTGGTTGACGTTGACGCCGGGGTCGACGGAGGCGTGGTTGAGGCGGGTGCCGGCGCGGCTGTGCCCCCAGCCGTGCGGCAGACTCACCACGCCCCGGCGCACGCCGTCGGTGACCTCGGCGGGCGCGGTCACCTCTCCCCCGGCGCCCTTCACCCGCACCGGCGCCCCGTCGCGCACGCCGAGCCGTTCGGCGTCCTCGGGATGGATGTGCAGGGTGCAGCGGTTGGTGCCGCCGGTGAGGGCGGGGACGTTGTGCATCCAGCTGTTGTTGGAGCGCAGATGCCGGCGCCCGACCAGCACAAGGCCGTCCGGGCGTTCCCGAAGCGACCGCCGCAGCCGCGGCAGATCGTCCACGATCGGCCCCGGCAGCAGCTCGACCTTGCCGCTCGCGGTCTTCAGCGGCTGCGGCAGCCGTGACTTCAGCGGTCCGAGGTCGATGCCGTGCGGATGGGCGAGCAGCTTCTCCAGGCCGAGCCCGTCCGGTCGTACGCCGAAACCGTCGCCGTAGGGACCCAGGCGCAGCATCATGTCGATCCGGCGCTCGGGGCCGGTGATCCCGTCGAGCAGGCCGGCCAGTTCGTGCGGGTCACGGCCGTGGACCGGCGAGTGGGGGTCGCGGACCGCCTTGCCGAGGGTCTGATCGATGACCATCGCGTCGACGGCGCCGGGGTCGGCGCCGTGCATGCCGGTGGCCGCCAGGATCAGCCGGGCGAAGATCTCGGTCTCGGCCATGCGGCCGGGCTCCAGCGGGACCGCCGGGCGGGTGTAGCGGACCTGGTTGCGGACGGCGAGGGTGTTGAAGGCGAAGTCGTGGTGCGGGCTCTGCGACGGCGGGGGCGGCGGCAGCACGACGTGCGCGTGGCGCGAGGTCTCGTTGAGGTACGGATCGACGCTGACCATGAAGTCCAGGGAGTCCAGGGCCTTGTCGAGCCGGTCGCCGTCGGGCGCGGACAGGACGGGGTTGGCGGCGACGGCGATCAGCGCGCGGATCGGTTCGCCCTCCGGGGTCGCGGTGTCGATCTCCTCGCCGAGCGCGGAGAGCGGCAACTCGCCCTTGGCCTCGGGGTGTTCACTCACCCGGGAGCGCCAACGGCCGAGCTGGAACCCACGGCCTGGCCCGGCGGGGCGCGGTGTCCGGTCGGTGGCCGCCAGCGGGAAGAGGGCGCCGCCGGGGCGGTCGAGGTTGCCGGTGAGGACGTTGAGCACGTCGACGAGCCAGCTCCCGAGGGTGCCGTACGGAACCGTGCAGCTGCCGATCCGGGCGTAGACGGCGGCAGTTGGGGCCCCGGCGAGTTCGCGGGCCAGGGTGCGGATCAGCGGGGCCTCGACGTCACAGGCCTCGGCGACCGCCTCAGGGGTGAAGTCCCGTACGGCGTCCCGGACTTCCTCGACGCCCTGGACATGCGGCGCCAACTCCCCCAGTGCCACCATGTCTTCCTCGAAGAGGGTGTACGCCATCGCCGCGAGGAGCAGGGCGTCCGTGCCGGGCCTGATCGCGATGTGGCGGTCGGCGAGCTTGGCCGTGCGGGTGCGGCGCGGGTCGATCACGGTGAGGGTGCCGCCGCGCGCCTTGAGCGCCTTGAGCTTGCCGGGGAAGTCGGGGGCGGTGCACAGACTCCCGTTGGACTCAAGGGGGTTGGCGCCGATGAGCAGCAGGTGGTCGGTGTGGTCGAGGTCCGGCACGGGGATCGCGTTGGCGTCACCGAAGAGCAGTCCGCTGGAGACGTGCTTGGGCATCTGGTCGACCGTGGACGCGGTGAAGACGCTGCGGGTGCCGAGCCCGGCGAGCAGGACGGTCGGGTAGAGACCGCCGGCCACGGTGTGCACGTTGGGGTTGCCGAGCACGACGCCGACGGAGTTCGCGCCGTACCGCTCGACGACCGGGCGCAGGCCCGCGGCGACCGCGTCGAAGGCCTCCGTCCAGGTGGCCTCGCGCAGCTCGCCGTCGCGCCGCACGAGCGGGGTGCGCAGCCGGTCGGGGTCGGCGTCGACGGCGCCGAAGGAGGCGCCCTTGGGGCAGATGAACCCCTTGCTGAACACGTCGTCGCGATCGCCTCGGGCGCCGGTGACCCGGGTGCCCTCGATGGTGAGGGTCAGCCCGCAGGTGGCCTCGCACAACGGGCAGATTCGCAGGGCGGTGCGGGACACGGGTCCTCCCGGGGGCAGCGGTGCCTGTCCCGGTGAGCATACCGACCGGTATGGACGGAGGGGAGGCCTCTCGGGGGTGAGGTCGCAAACCCGCGAACCGCCGGGACCGTAGAGCCTGGTCGGGAGGCGGACACCGATCGCGACGCGGACCCTGGTCCTGGTCGAGAAAGGGCCGTCCTCAGTCGAGCACCCGCGACAGATAGGCCCGCAGCAGCTCCCGAGCCTCCTCGATGATCTTCTCGTCGCCGTCCGGGGCCATCCGGAAAGCGAGATGGACCAGGGTGTCGGCGGTCTCCACGGCGATCAGGAAGGTCCGGCGCAGATCCTCGTCGGGTTCCCGGTCGATGTAGCCGGAGAGCATCTCGGTGAGGCGGTCGGCGACCCGGTGGTTGGGTTCGGCGTGGCGGGTGCCGACCGGGATCTGGTTGCCGAAGTCGACGAGGGAGAAGCCGGGCGCGGTGCGCTTCATGGCCAGGTACTCGTCGAGGACGGCGTCCATCGCCGTGCGCCAGCCGCCGGCGCCGGCCGTCTTCAGCCGCTCGGTGACGCGCTCGGTGAAGCGCTCCAGGTTGCGTTGGGCGAGGGCGTCGGCCATCTGCCGCTTGTTGCCGAAGAAGCGGTAGACCGAGCCGATGGGCACGCCGGCGCGCTGGGCGACGGCACGCGTGCTCAGGTCGTCGTAGCCGACCTCGTCGAGAAGGTCGGCACAGGCGTCGAGAATCCGGGTCAGGCGTTCCGCGCTGCGCCGCTGTACCGGCGCACGGCGTAGCGATGTCGCTTGGGGCACGGGCCTCATCATGCCGTTCCGACGCCGTGGGGTGAAGCTCGCCCCCCAGCATGGAGATCAGCGTTCGACATACCGAACACCGCGGTATTCCTGGCGGCCCCGGGCGTCACCTCGGACACCTACTCCGACTCGGACGCGGTGATGTCGGCGGTGCTCTCCACTGCCTTGCCGTCCACGGCCCACACGGTGCCGTCGTCGGCGTACAGCCGCGCGGTGACGTGGTGGGTGCCGCGCGGGACGAGCTCGGCCGGGAGGCGGTACGACGGGCCGCGGAGCCGGGTCACGAGGTGGTGGTCGACGAAGAGGTAGGCGAAGCCCCGGCCGGCCACCGCCCGGGCCTTCGTACCGGCCGGGGAGAAGCTGAAGTGCTGGACGGTGAGCCGGACGTCCCAGCTGTCGTCGGTGTCCGGCTGCACCTCGATGCCGACCTCGGGCGCGCCCTTGCCGTCGACCTCGCGCAGGTGCCGCCCCTCCTTGTCGGTGTCGTCGAGGAGCTTGCCCACCGGCGAGGGCGAGGCGCCGTTCTTCCCCTCCTGGGCTGTGCCGCTGTCGCAGCCCGCGGCTCCGGTCAGCAGCAGGGCACAGACCGCGAGCGCGGCAAGGAGACCCCGTGTCCACGACATGCTCGGGAGACTAGAACAACGGTCCGACACTCCGGATCCCCCTGGAGTCTGGTTCTGGTTCCTCCCTGGAGAGGAGGCCCGCCCCGGACGGGACCGTCCGACCGCCCTCTTGCGCCCGCGAAACCGCATTCCTATGGTGATACATAGGAATCAGACCGCAAGGGAGCGCTCATGTCCGGGGACGCACGCAAGACCGCGGAGGGGTTGACCTACCTCTCCGGCTTCGGCAACGAACACAGCTCCGAAGCCGTGCCGGGCGCCCTGCCGGACGGCCGCAACTCGCCCCAGCGCGCACCCCTGGGCCTGTACGCGGAACAGCTCAGCGGTACGGCCTTCACCGAGCCGCGCGCCCACAACCGCCGCTCCTGGCTCTACCGCATCCGCCCCTCGGCCGCGCACCCGGCGTTCACGCCCACGGACAACGGCTCGATCCGTACGGCCCCCTTCACGGAGTCCGTGCCGGACCCCAACCGGCTGCGCTGGAACCCGGTCCCCGCGCCCGCCGAGGGCACCGACTTCCTGGCCGGCCTGTGGACCCTGGGCGGCAACGGCGACGCGACCCAGCGCACCGGCATGGCCGTGCACCTCTACCACGCCAACGCCTCCATGGACCGCGTCTTCAGCGACGCCGACGGCGAGCTGCTGATCGTCCCCGAGCGCGGCGGACTGCTGCTGCACACGGAGTTCGGGCAGCTGCACGTGGAGCCCTCGCACGTGGCGCTGATCCCGCGCGGTGTCCGCTTCCGTGTCGAGCTGCTCGACGGGTCGGCCCGCGGCTATGTGTGCGAGAACTACGGCGCCCTCTTCCGCCTCCCCGACCTCGGCCCGATCGGCGCCAACGGCCTCGCGAACGCACGGGACTTCCACGCCCCGGTCGCCGCCTTCGAGGACGTCGAGGGCCCGGTGGAGGTGGTCAACAAGTTCTGCGGCACCCTCTGGACGGCGACCTACGACCACTCGCCCCTCGACGTGGTCGCC
>NZ_JBSFLV010000165.1:0-19221 GCF_053599215.1 Streptomyces sp. NPDC001002
TGCGCATCCCGACCCTGCTGTTCGTGAACAAGATCGACCGGCGCGGGGCCCGCCAGGACGGTGTGCTGCGCGAGATCGCCGACCGGCTCACACCGGCGATCGTTCCCATGGGCACGGCGGAGGGGCTCGGCACGTCCGGCGCCCGCTTCACCCCGGGACTCGCCCCGAGCGCGCTCGACGTCCTCGCGTCCCAGGACGACGACGTGCTGTCCGCGTACGTCGACGGCACCCTCTCCCACGACCGTCTCCGTACGGCGCTCGTCACCCGTACCCGCCGGGCCCAGGTCCACCCGGTGTACTTCGGCTCCGCGATCACCGGCGCGGGCGTCCGTGAACTGGTCGCCGGAATCGGGGAGTTGCTGCCGCCGGCCGACGGAGATCCCGAAGTGCCCGTCTCCGGCACGGTGTTCAAGGTGGAGCGGGGCCCGGCGGGGGAGAAGGTGGCGTACGCGCGGATCTTCGACGGTACCCTGCGCACCCGCGACCGTGTCCCCTTCGGTGCGGCCGGGACGGAGGACGCGGCGCGGCAGGAGGGCAGGGTCACCGCGATCACCGTCTTCGACCACGGCACCGACGTCCGTGACGACGCCGTCCCCGCCGGGCGCATCGCCCGGCTGTGGGGTCTGGCGGACGTACGGATCGGCGACACGATCGGTGAACCCCGTGACATCCAGGGGCACTTCTTCGCTCCGCCGACCCTGGAGACGGTGGTCGTCCCGGGCCCGGCCACGGACCGCGGGAAGCTCCACCTCGCCCTCGGTCAACTCGCCGAACAGGACCCGCTGATCGACCTGCGCCACGACGAACGGCGCCGCGAGCTGTCCGTGTCGCTCTACGGCGAGGTGCAGAAGGAGGTCATCCAGGCGACGCTCGCCGACGAGTACGGACTCGACGTCACCTTCCGGGAGACCACCACCATCTGCGTCGAGCGACCGGTCGGCTCCGGCGCGGCGGTCGAGTACAACAAGAAGGACGACAACCCCTTCCTCGCGACCGTCGGCCTGCGCGTCGACCCCGCCCCGACCGGCTCCGGCGTGGAGTTCGGGCTGGAGGTGGAGCTGGGCTCCATGCCGTACGCCTTCTTCAAGGCCGTCGAGGACACCGTCCGCGAGACCCTCGAACTGGGCCTCTGCGGCTGGCGGATCCCGGACTGCGCGGTCACCATGACCCACTGCGGCTACTCGCCCCGGCAGAGCCACGCCCACCAGGGCTTCGACAAGAGCATGTCCAGCACCGGCTACGACTTCCGGGGCCTGACCCCGCTCGTCCTGGTCGAGGCGCTGCGGCGGGCCGGGACACGGGTGTACGAGCCGATGCACGCGTTCCGTGTCGAGGCCCCGGCGGACACCCTGGGCGCGCTGCTGCCGGTGCTGACCTCGCTGCGGGCCGTGCCGGAGAGCACCGAGACGCGTGGCAGCGTCTGCGTGCTGACGGGCACGGTACCGGCCGGCCGCGTGCACGAGTTGGGCCGGCGGATCCCCGGACTCACGCGCGGCGAGGGCGAGTTGGAGAGCGCCTTCGACCACTACGCGCCGATCACGCACGGCACGGTGCCGGCCCGGCCGCGCACCGACCACAACCCTCTCAACCGCCGGGAGTACCTGTTGAACATGAGCCGACGAGTGGGGAGTTGAGGTGACTGGGGCGAAAGAGGACCGAAAATCCTGAAACTTACTCAGGAGTCAGAAGTATTGACGGTGTCGGGAAATCCCCGGACTGTAGTGGACATGCCGAATATCCGGGCTCGTCTGCTCGTGGTTCTGGTTGTCCTCTGCGGATTCCTGACGGTGGTGGGTGCCTCGCCCGCCACCGCCGCCACCGTCCCCGACTCCCTCTCGTTCGACGGCACGACCCTCACCGTGTCGAACGGCCGCTTCGTCGACGCCACCGGCCGCGAGGTCGTACTGCGCGGCTACAACGTCTCCGGCGAGACCAAGCTGGACGAGAACAACGGTCTGCCCTTCGCCTCGGTGGCCGACGCCAAGAAGTCGGCGACCGCGCTGCGTGCCCTCGGCGGCGGCAACGCGGTCCGCTTCCTGCTGTCCTGGGCCTACGCCGAACCCGTGCGCGGTCAGGTGGACACGGCCTACCTGGCCGCCGTGACCGCGCAGATGCAGGCCTTCCTCGACACCGGAATCCGCGTCTACCCCGACTTCCACCAGGACCTCTACTCCCGGTACCTGTTCAACACGGGCAGCTGGTACACGGGCGACGGAGCCCCCAAGTGGGCGGTGGACCTGGGGAGTTACTCTCAGGAGTACTGCGGGATCTGCCTCTTCTGGGGGCAGAACATCACCCAGAACGCGGCCGTGACCAAGGGTCAGTACGACTTCTGGCACAACAACTACGGCCTGCAGGACGCCTTCCTGACCACGGCGCAGTCCACCATGAGCTACCTCGCGCAGCACCTCACGACCGCCCAGTTCGCGGGCGTCGTCGGCTTCGACCCGTACAACGAGCCGTTCGCCGGCACCTACGACTCCGGTCAGGCCTCCCGGACTTGGGAGGCGAACCTGCTGTGGCCCTTCTTCCAGAAGTTCCGGGCCCGGATGGACGCGGCCGGCTGGCAGAGCAAGCCCGCCTTCGTCGAGCCGAACCTCTTCTGGAACTCCAACATCGACTCCCAGAAGCAGGAGGGCGGCCTGCTGGACGCGGGCACGCTCGGCTCGCGCTACGTCTTCAACACCCACTTCTACGACCAGAAGGCCATCTCCGGCATCCTCATGTGGGGCAACGCGTCCGACGGGCAGTACGCGACGGACTTCGGCACGATCCGCGACCGCGCCTCGGCCGCCGGGACCACCGCGATCGTCAGTGAGTTCGGGCACCCCCTGAACGGAACGGTCGCGGGCAAGGCGCCGACGGTCCTCAAGGCGATGTACCAGGCCCTGGACTCCCGTGTTCCCGGGGCGAGTTGGTGGACCAACCCGGCGAACTCCGGTCCCGTCCTGTCGGGTTCCCAGTGGCAGTGGGACATCTACAACGGCCGCCACCACGAGCTGATGAACGACAACCCCGACAAGGTGCTGACGTCCGGCGACGCATGGAACGACGAGGATCTCTCCGCCGTCAACATGAACGACTCCGGCACGGTGGCCCTGCGCCAGGACGCCCGACTCCTGGACCGCGTCTACCCGAGCGCGACCTCCGGCTCCACGGCGGCGTTCACCTACGAGGACCGCTCCCGGGACGGGTCGACGACCCTGACCTGGAACCCCGTACCGAGTTCACTCCCGAACGTGTCCTCGCTGGTGGGCTCCGGCCAGTACAGCCTGCTGGTGTGGCGCTCGGGCAGTGCCACGGCACCCACCGAACTGCACCTCCCGGCGTCCTTCCCGACCGCGACGACCACGGTCGTCTCCGACCTGGGCACGGCGTACGCGCCGCCCGCCTACACCTCGTCGACCCCGGTCGGCGTGGCCGCGGAGCCGGGCGGCACCGGCAGCCGCCGGCTGCTGCTGACGGACTCCGACTCCGGCGTCCTGCACTACGCGCTGGTGACCAACGGAGCGACCGCACCCTCCGCCACCCTGCTGAGCGCGGCGAAGTCCGAGCTGGCGGCTTGGGCGGCGGCGAAGTTCTGAGAAAGGGCTCTGGGAAGGTTCTGGGAAGGAGAGGCCCGGCCAGGCCCTCGACCGGTCAATTCCGGCGAGGGCAGGCCGGGTTCATCTGTCGGAGTCGGCCAGCAGGCCGATCAGATAGATCGTGATCGCGCGCTCCAGAGTCGCGGCGAAGGGGGTGCGGAGGAACACGAGACTCGGGTCGGTCGCGTAGGCGGTCCGCACGGCCTCCGCCGGATGGCTGTGCGTCCACAACGCTCCGACGAGCACGATCGTCATGCTGGCTGCTTCGGCGGCCTTTCGTTCGTCGAGCTCCGGCAGGACCTCCCGCAGCATGTCCGCCAGACCGCCGAGACCTTCGTGGGCCCCCCGCTTGTACTTCGCGGCCAGCTCGGCGGAGACATTGTGCTCAAGGATGCCGGCCTGGGCGCTGAGCAGTTCGCAGAGCATCCTGCGGGCCGCGAACGACGAGGCCAGTCCTGATGCCACCGACTCGGCCCTGGTGACGGCGGAGCCCGTCCGGTCGACGCAGGCGGGCAGTTGATCGACCACCTCCGCCAGGAAGTCGCGGGTCAGGCTCTCCAGGAGGTCCAGAAGGACCGCCTCGCGCGACTCGAAGTAGCGCATGACATTGGACTTCGCCAGTCCCACGCGGCGGCTGAGCTCATTGAGGCTCACGGCCGAGACCGGCATCTCGCTGAGCATGGTCGCCGCCGTCTCCAGGATGCTCCGGCGGCGTACTTCGCGCTGCTCCTCGTTTCTGGCGCGTTGGAACGTGTTCATGCCCACAGGTTACAGACCTCCGGTCCCTTGCGTAGAGACCGGAGGTCTCTTATGCTCGAAGAGCCCGCCGGTCTCTTAGGTCCGGTAGGTCCGACATCCCGTTCCGACGAGCTCTGAGAGCTGGAATCCGCAATGACGAAAAATGTAGCTCTGGTCACCGGTGCCTCCTCGGGCATCGGCGAAGCCACCGCTCGACAGCTTCAGCAGGCCGGCTTCATCGTCTACGGCGCGGCCCGCCGCACCGACCGGATGAGCGGCCTGGCGGCGTCGGGCGTGCGAACGCTCTCGCTCGACGTCACCGATGAGATCTCCGTCGGCAACGCGGTCGACGAGATCATCGCGGCCGAGGGCCGCATCGACGTCCTCGTCAACAACGCCGGCTACGGCTCGTACGGCGCGCTGGAGGACGTACCCATGGCGGAGGCCCGCGCGCAGATCGAAGTGAACGTGTTCGGTCTGGCGCGACTGACCCAGCTGGTCCTTCCGCACATGCGCGCCCGAGGGAGCGGCACCATCGTGAACATCAGCTCCATGGGCGGCCGGTTCGCCACGCCCATGGGGGCCTGGTACCACGCCAGCAAGTTCGCCGTCGAAGGCCTCAGCGACGCACTGCGCCTGGAACTCAAGCGGTTCGGCATCGACGTCGTGCTCATCGAACCCGGCTCCATCCGGACCGACTGGGGCGCGATCGCGGCCAACAAGTTGCGGGCCACCTCCAGCCACGGACCGTACGCCGAGCAGGCCGACGCGATGGCCAAGTCCCTGGAGCGCAGCTCGCGGCCCGGCACCCGCATGGCCTCACCCGCCACCGTCATCGGCAAGGCCGTGGCGAAGGCGGCGACCACCCGGCGTCCGCGCACCCGCTACCGCGTCGGCTTCGGCGCGAGCCCCCTCATCTTCCTCAGCAGGCTCCTGCCGGACCGCACGTTCGACGCGTTCGTCAAGCGCTCGTCCGGTGTGCCGGCGTGAAAGCCCCTGCTCCCCATCCGACTTCGCAGCGAAGGAAAGACCATGTCTGACTCCACCACCCCGCGGCCCAAGGCCCTGATCCTCCTCTCGTCGGCACGCGTGCTCCCGCTCAGCGAGCCCGCCGGCCACCCCGGAATACCGACCGGGTTCTTCCTCGTCGAACTCGCCGCCGTGATGGCGCAGTTCGAGAACGACTACGACTTCATCCTGGCCACCCCGGACGGCGAGCTGCCGCAGCTCGACGTCAACGGACTCGCGCTCAACTTCCACGGAGCCGGCAACCTCGGTCTCGCCACCGCCCGCACCACCATGCAGACCGGCGTCGAGCGGTTCGGCCCCGAGAAGCTGCGCGAGAAGAATCCGGACCTCCTCAAGCGCCGCGAGAGCGAACTCGCCCTGGCCTACCGGCTGCTGGGCCGCATCCCGGTCTCCGAGCCGCTCCCCAAGACGGACGCGGAGGCCATCTCCGTCCGAGGCGATGTCGTCGCCGACTTCGACGCATCGCAGCAGCGCGAGTACCTGTCCATCCAGCAACTGATCGAACGGCACCGCGATCCCGCGTCCGACTTCTCGCTCGCGGACCTGGCGTTCGTGCACATGCCCGGCGGACACGCCCCGATGGTCGACTTCCACGACAACCCGTGGATGGGGGAGTTGCTGAACACCCTGCGCGAGGCCGATGTCCCGATCTCCCTCATCTGCCATGCCCCGATCGCCCTCACCTCGGCGCAGTACCGGGTCGACGGCGACGGGAAGGTCACGAGCGATCCCGAGCACGCCTTCAAGGGCGCACGGATCACGACCGTGCCCAAGTACGGCGAGAGGGCGATGCTCGGCTTCCAGTACCCCAAGGTGCCCGGCGAGCGAACACGCCTGACCTACTACGTCGACGTGGCGCTCAAGGAGGCCGGCTACGACGTCAGCCTCACCCTCAACCCCTCGGCCGCCAAGGTGATGTGGGACGCCGACCACTCCCTGCTCACCGGCAACGGCCCCCAGGCCGTGGACGAACAGGCCGCCCGCCTGGCCGAGATCGTGCGGGGCCGGTCATGAATCGGTTCCGCGGATGCAGGGCGGCGACTGTCACCGAGAACCGAGAACGGAGAGCGTAATGAGCAGCACCATCACGCAGTTCGAGCACTGGATCGGTGGCCACCCGGTGCCGCCCGCCTCGGGGCGCCATCTGGACTCCACCAGCCCCCACGACGGCGAACTCGTGTTCCGTATCGCCGACGGCTCCGCCGAGGACGTCGAGCAGGCCGTCCTCGCCGCCCACCGGGCCCAGCCGGCCTGGGGGCGGACGACCACGACGGAGCGCTCCCGGGTCCTCACATCCATCGCGGCCGGCATACGGGAGAACATGGACCGGCTCGTCGGGCTGGAGTGCGCCGAGGGCGGCAAGATCCCCGTTCTCGCCCGTATGGAACTGCTCATCGCCGCCGACTACTTCGACTACTACGGCTCCATCGTGCGCACCCTCGCCGGCGACACGATCGACCAAGGACCGCAGAACCTGACCTACACCCGGCACGAGCCGTACGGCGTCGTCGCCATCATCACCCCCTGGAACGCCCCCCTCAATCAGGGGTGTCGAGGCATCGCCCCCGCGCTGGCGGCCGGCAACACGGTCGTGCTCAAGCCGAGCGAGTTCACCTCCGCCACATCCCTGGCCCTGGGGCGCATCACCGCCGAGGCCGGACTGCCCGACGGCGTCCTCAACGTCGTCACCGGAACCGGCCCCGCCGTCGGCACCCCGCTGGTCTCGCACCCCCTCGTCCGCCGGGTCAGTTTCACCGGCTCGGTCGCCACCGGCCGGGCCATCGGTCGGATCGCCGCCGAGCGCGTCATACCGGTCGCCCTCGAACTGGGCGGCAAGAGCCCGCTCGTGGTCTTCGCCGACGCCGACCTCGACGCCGCCGCCAGGGCGGCGGCGATGGCCGTCCTGATCAACTCCGGGCAGATCTGCTCCGCGACCACCCGACTGCTGGTCGAGCGCAGTGCGCAGGACGAGCTGGTACGTCGTATCGGCGCGATCCTGGACGGCAAGCGCCCCGGCGAGGATTTCGGCCCGATCGTCACTCCGCCGCAGTTCGACAAGGTGCTCGGCATGCTGGCCACCGCGCGGCAGGAGGGCGCCCGTGCCGCCGTCGGCGGGCACAGGTGCGAGGACGGGGTGCCCGAACGGGGGCGCTACATCCAGCCGACCGTGCTCACCGACGTCAAGCCCGACATGCAGGTGGCGCGAGAGGAGATCTTCGGGCCGGTGCTGGTCGCCATGCCGTTCGACACCGACGAAGAAGCCGTCGCCCTCGCCAACGCCACCGAGTACGGCCTCGCCGGCGCCGTGTGGACCGGGGACACCGCCCGAGGGCTGGCCCTCGCCCACCGCATCGAGGCCGGCCAAGTCACCGTCAACGGGGGTGCCATGGGCGTCGAGACACCGTTCGGCGGCTACAAGACGAGCGGCATCGGCCGGGAGAAGGGCATCACGGCGCTCTACGAGTACACCCAGCTCAAGACGGTCAGCGTCACCCTGCCGGGCCTCGCCGTCCAGTGAGCCCTATGCGATGGGAAAGTCGAAATAGGTGTCCGGAAAGGGCTCGGTTTCGAGTGTGTAGTGCCACCATTCGCAGGCGTAGGAACGAAAACCGCAGGTTTCCATGATGGAGCACAGATGTCGACGGTTCGCCGCTTCGACTTCCGTGACTCCTTTCGCTCCGTGATGTGAGATCGAATCCATCAGGTCGTGGTCACCGCCCATGGGCGCCAGTTCTTCGGTGTCCAGGTGAAACAGCGTCAGGTCGACGGTACTGCCGCGGCTGTGACCCGACCGGGCGGCCACATATCCCAGGTCGAACATCCCGGCTCTGTCGATGTTCGGATAGTGCCGCAGCTTCGTCCGGCCGTCCTCCGGCTGTTGCGACCACCGGAGAAATCGGTCCACGGCCCGTTGCGGGCGATAACCGTCCCAGAGAAGAAGGCCGAAGCCGAGGGATTCGGCCTTCTTCTGAGCCCTTCCCAGAGCCGCGCACACATCCCGCGTGCCGACGATGCGATTCGCCAGGTACCCGTCCACCGGTTTGCCGGTGAAGTTGTCCCAGGTGGCGTACTTGGCGTCCCAGCGTATTCCGGACACCGCCTCGTCCACGAAGACGAAATCTTCCTTCATCGGATCTTCCCCGTCAGCGCCAGCGACACCATCCGGTCGATCACCTCGCCGAGCGGCAATCCCGCGGCCGCCATCATTCTCGGATAGCGGCTGTACGAGGTCAGGCCGGGCAGGGTGTTGACCTCGTTGAGGACGACTTCTCCGTCCTCCTTGAGGAACATGTCCACCCGAGAAAGACCCGTACATCCCAACGCGCGGTACACAGTCTTCGCTGTCTCATGGACGAGCGAACGCGATTCTGCCGGAATGTCGGCCGGAACGATCGGCGTGGAGTTTTCGGAACCGCTTTCGGGTTCGTCCTCCTGGTGGATGCGGAAGAACCCGTGCGAGAGGGAAATGTGGTCCACCTCGCCGGCGAACAGATCCAACTCGTTCCCGAGGATGGCGCACCCGATCTCGCTGCCGGCAACGGCCTCTTCGATCAGCACCTTCGAGTCGTACCGCCGTGCGTTCTCCACCGCGCTCAGCAGTTCCTCTTTCCCGGACACCTTGCTGACGCCGAAGGACGACCCCGAACGGGCCGGTTTCACGAAGACGGGATAGGTGAGCCCGGCGGGATCGATGTTCTCGTGCGCCAGGACGGTCCAGAAATTCGGCGTGGCGATTCCCGCGCTCCTGGCGACGAGGTAGGCGAGGGACTTGTCCATGCACAGAGCGGAACTCTGCACATCGCAGCCGACGTAGGGGATACCGGAGAGCTCCAGCAGACCCTGCATCGCGCCGTCCTCGCCGAGTTTGCCGTGCAGGACGGGCAGCACGAGGTCCAGGCCGATCGTCTCGTATCGTCCCTGCTCAAGGACGAGCAAGCCGCGGACACTCCTGTCCGGCGACAGCAGAGCCGGGCGGCACCTGCCGGCCTCCCAGTCCGCGACAGGCCCGTCGCAGAGGTTCCAGGCGCCGCTCCTCGTGATCCCGACATAGAACGGTTCGTACTTCTCCAGGTCGAGGTTGCGGGCGACCTCCTGCGCGGACTTGACGGAGATGGCGTGCTCTTCGGAGATGCCGCCGAATATGATGCCGACCTTCAACCTAGCCATGCTGACTCCTGCTTTCGAATTTCAGGCAGTTGGTGAGGGAGTTCTCGACCATGTCGCTCAGGGCGTGGTCCGTGTAATAGGCGGTGTGCGGACTGATCAGCACATTCGGCAGACTCTGCAGCCGCAACAGCGGTTTGCTGTCGATGGGTTCGTCTCGGCAGTCGGCGTAGAAGATTCCTTCCTCTCCTTCGAGGACGTCCAATGCAGCGCCGCCCAGCCTGCCGTTCTCCACTGCCTCGACAAGGGCCTCGGTGTCGATGAGCGCGCCACGTCCGGTGTTGACAATCAAGGCGCCGTACTTCATCTGCTCCATGCGTCGCCGATCCAGCAGATGGTGAGTCTCCGCGTTGAGCGGCGCATGGAGCGTGACGATGTCGCTCAGCTTCAGCAATTCATTGAGCGGCACGTAATCGGCGGCAGTCTTGGGACGACTGTCATGGGCCAGGATCCGGCAGCCGAAACCCCGAAGCCTGTCCATGACCGCCGTGCCGATGCGGCCTGTGCCGATCACGCCGACCGTCAGATCCCGCAGCTCCTTGCCGCGCAGTTCACTCAGTCGGTAATCGTGCGCGTCCGTGCGACGGATGATGGATTTCGCGTCTCGCACCGCCATCAACATCAGCATCAAGGTGTAGTCGGCCACGCTGTCCGGCGAGTAGCTGACGTTCTCGACGGAAATGCCGACGCCGCCCGCGTATCCCACGTCGATGTGGTTGTAGCCGATGCTCCTGGTGGAGATGTACGTCACGCCGGCTTGACCAAGGGCGCGAAGAGTGGCGTTGGTGAGGTGAGTCTTGTGGCCGACGCTGATGCATCTGCTTCCGGACGCCAGTTCACTATTGGCTGTGGACACCGGTGCGTCGGTGATGATCGGCGTTACGTCGAATCGAGACGCCAGCTCGCGGAACAAGACGGCTTCATCTGGGCCGCACCCGTAAATGGTGATGCGGGGCGGTTCGTTGTCGCTGTCGGTCATGCCCACAGTCAAGGTGGCCTGGTGTTGTCCGAACGTATGTGGTTTTCCATATGCCTGCGATACACCGCGCTGCCTTGACTGGAGGCATGCCTTTCCAAGAAACAGCCTCCATAAGGGCCCGGTCATGATCCCGCTCAGCCTCGGCGAGATCGCCCAGGTCGTCGGCGGGGCGGTCGAGGGCGACGATGCCGTGACGGTCACCGCGCCGGCCGTGCTCGACGGCCGGCAGGCCGAGCCGGGCGGCCTCTTCGTCGCCTTCGCCGGCGCGCACGTTGACGGCCACGACTACGTCGATCAGGCCCGCCGGGCCGGCGCGGTGGCCGTGCTCGGCTCCCGGCCCACGCCGCTGCCGACCGTCGTGGTCGAGGACGCCCAGGCCGCGCTGCAGGTGCTCGCCGCCCATGTCGTGGCCCGGCTGCGGGACAAGTTGACCGTCGTCGGAGTGACCGGCTCCCAGGGCAAGACCGGCACCAAGGACCTGCTGGCGGCCGTGCTGTCGAGCATCGCGCCGACGACCGCCACGATCGGCTCGCTCAACAACGAACTCGGCGTACCGCTCACCATGTTGCGCGCGGACACGGCCACCCGGTTCCTCGCCGTGGAGATGGGCGCCCGTCACGTCGGCGACATCGCCCAGCTCACCGGTCTGGTCGCGCCCGACATCGCCGTAGTCCTCAACGTCGGTCAGGCCCATCTCGGCGAGTTCGGGTCGCGCGCCGCTATCGCCAAGGGAAAGGGCGAGTTGGTGCAAGGGCTGGCGCCCGGCGGCACCGCCGTCCTCAACGCCGATGACCCCCGCGTGGTCGCCATGCGCTCGCTCACCGACGGTCCGGTGTTGACCTTCGGCCGGGCGGAACACGCCGATGTGCGGGTGCTCGACCTGGCGCTTGACCGGCTCGGCCGGCCGTCGTTCACGCTCCGGACCGCCGACGCCTCGGCTCCCGTCACGCTTCAACTCATAGGCGCCCACCAGGCACTCAACGCGTCGGCCGCCGCGGCGGCGGGGCTGGCGGCCGGTGTACCTCTCGACGTAATCGCGGCCGCCCTCGCCACCGCCTCACTCTCGAAGTGGCGCATGGAGCTGCGCGACCTCGCCGATGGCGCCACGCTGCTCAACGACTCCTACAACGCCAACCCCGATTCCACGCGCGCCGCCCTGGACGCGCTGGCGGCGATCGAGGGCGGGCGCCGTATCGCCGTCCTCGGCGAGATGCTCGAACTCGGCGACGACAGCGAGGCCGAACACCACACCGTCGGGGCGTACGCCGCCACCCGGGTCGATGTGGTGGCCGTGGTCGGCGAGGGTGCCCGGCCGATCGCCGACGGTGCGGGGGAGCGTGCGGTGATGCTGGCCGACAACGACGCGGCCGTCGACTGGCTGCGCGGCCACATCGGGGTCGGCGATGTGGTGCTCGTCAAGGCCTCGCGCGGGGCGCGTCTCGATGAAGTGGCCGCCGCGCTGGGGTAGTTGCGCCGGGCGAGGTCGGCCGTGTCGCGGTGAACCGCTCCAACCCGGCCCGCCCGGCGGCCGGGCCGGAGATCCACGCTCAGCGCCCGCGCCGCCTCATGTAGAGGTCGAACGCCCGGTAGACCATCGGCCGCAGCGGCAGGTCCCACTCGCCGACGTACCGCACCGCCCGACCACCCGTGCCCACCTTGAACTGGATCAGCCCGACGTGCGGGTCGTCGGCGTCGAGGGTGGGGGTGATGCCGCGCAGGTCGTAGACGTCGCAGCCGGCCGCCAGGGAGTCGCGGATCATCGCCCACTGGCAGGCGTTGGAGCCGCGTACCTCGCGCTTCTCGGTGGAGGAGGCGCCGTAGGAGTACCACGCGTGGGCGCCGACGCGGACCAGGACGGTGGCGGCGACCAGGTCGCCCTCGTGGTGGGCCAGGTAGAGCTTGATCCGCTCGGGACTCTCGGCGCTCAGCGCCGCGAACATGGTCTCGAAGTAGCGCAGCGGGCGGGGCGTGAAGCGGTCGCGCTCGGCGGTGTGGACATAGAGGTCGTGGAACGCCTTGAGGTCCCGACCTGGCGTGCTCCCGACCGTGACCTCGACTCCCTCCTTGGCCGCCTTCTTGATGTTGCGGCGCCAGAGCTGGTTCATGCCCTTGAGGACGTCGTCCTCGGACCTGCCCGCCAGCGGGATCTCGTACTTGAACTGCGGATGCCCGACCCCGAAGCCGTCCTCCGGGCTCTGCGGCAGCCAGCCGGCGTCCCGGAGCCGGTCCGCCACGCGGGCGCCGACCGGGTCGGCCCAGTCGCCGGACATCTCGGTCAACCGTCTGATGCCCGGGTCGGCCATGCCCTCCTTGACCTGGGCGGCGCCCCAGGTGTTCGTGCGCACCGGCGGACCCAGCCGGATCGCGAACGCGCCGTGTGCCTTGAGATACGCGGCCAGCGGGTCGAGCCACGCGTCGATCTCGCCGGTCCAGTCGATGACTGGGCCCTCGGGCAGATAGGCCAGGGTGTAGCGGTCGAGCCGCGGCACCGGCCGGTGCAGGACGAGCCCGGCACCGACCAACCGCCCGCGGTCGTGCCACCCGAGCGACTCGCTGCGCCACTCCGTCTTGACCCGCCCCCAGGCCGGGGTCTGCAGGAAGCTCACCGACCGCTGCGCCCGTACGAACGCCAAGTGGTCGGCCGCGCTGATCGGCCTGACGGTCAGGTTCACGCCCGCGGCTGTGCGTGCTGTTTCGCTGTAGGACATTCCGCCAGCCAAGGCAGCGCGGTGTTGCCGGTGCGTATGCGCTTTTCGGTACGGCGACGATATGCGCCGACTCATACCATCGAAGGCATGCGAGACAGACAGGAGCGGGACGGGCAGGGGATCGTGGACAGGGCGCCCGGGATGAGCGCTCGCCTCAAGCTCACCCTGAGCTACGCCGGATTCCTCATGGTCGCCGGCGTCCTGCTGCTCGCCGCCGTGTGGGTGTTCCTCCTGCGGTACGTCCCCAATCGCGCGTTGCTCACGAACCCGGACGACAGGCCGAACGGTGTCTTCCCCATCCGGTCCGTCCTCCTGGGCGTCTTCGCTCCGAGGGCGGCCGCGGTCCTGGCGTTCCTGCTGGTCTTCGGTCTGGTGGGAGGCTGGATCCTCGCCGGCCGTATGCTCGCCCCGCTGACCCGCATCACGGAGGCCACCCGCACGGCCACGAGCGGCTCGCTCTCCCACCGGATCCGGCTGCCGGGCCGCAAGGACGAGTTCCGCGAACTCGCCGACGCCTTCGACACCATGCTCGCCCGGCTCGAAGCGCACGTCGCCGAACAGCAGAGATTCGCCGCCAACGCCTCCCACGAACTGCGCACCCCGCTGGCCGTCTCCAAGTCACTGATCGACCTGGCCCGCACCGACCCGAATCACGACAACGGCCAGATCATCGAACGTCTCCACGCCGTCAACACCCGGGCGATCGACCTCACCGAGGCACTGCTCCTGCTCACCCGCGCCAACCAACGGACCTTCACCCGAGAGCCCGTCGACCTCTCCCTCGTGGCGGAAGAAGCCGCCGAAACCCTGCTGCCTCTCGCGGAGAAGCAGGGCGTCACCATTGAGACCGACGGCGACATCACCCCCACGATCGGATCGCAGGCGCTCCTGCTGCAACTGATCACGAACCTCGTGCAGAACGCGATCGTGCACAACCTGCCGGAGGACGGCACCGTGTGGGTCAGCACCGAGGTCCGCCCCAGGACCGTGGTGGTCACCGTCGAGAACACCGGCGAGATCCTCACCCCCCAGCTGGTCTCGACCCTCACCGAGCCGTTCCAGCGCGGCACCAAGCGCATTCACGCCGACCACGCGGGCGTCGGCCTGGGACTGGCGATCGTCAAGACCATCGTTCTCGCCCACGACGGAAGACTTACCCTCACCCCGCGCCCGGCCGGTGGGCTCCGCATCACGGTGGAACTGCCCGCGGTGCCGAGCACCGTTCCGCAGCGCTGAGGAAGGGGGCGCCGGCGCCGAGGACAGGGGGCGCCCTTCTCGCCGAGGCCGATGACACGACAAACTGTCGTATCAGGCGGCGAGGGAGGAATCAGTGGCGGGCAGGCTCAGGGCCCCGACCGGACGCTACGGCGGCAAGTCGGCCACGGAACGGCAGGCTGAACGGCGCAGGAGATTCCTGGACGCCGCCTTCGACCTGTTCGGCGACACACCCGGCTACCGCGCGACCACGGTCGCCGCGCTGAGCGAGGCCGCGGGACTCTCGACACGCCAGTTCTACGAGGAGTTCCACACCCTCGAAGACGTGCTCGCCGCGCTGCATCTCCAGGTCAACGGATGGGCCGAGGAGGCCGTCCTGGCCGCGTTCGCCGAGGCCCGTGACCTCCCGCTCGTCGAGCGCGTCACGGCGATGTTCCGGGCCTACGCGGCGAACGTCAGCGCCGATCCGCGCCGCATCCGCATCACCTTCGTCGAGATCATCGGCGTCAGCCCACGCCTGGAGGAGCAGCGCCTGGCCCGCCGTGCCCGCTGGGTGGACCTGATCTGCGCCGAGTGCGACGCGTCCGCCGCCCGGGGACAGGCGGCCCAGCGCGACTACCGCATCGCCGCGACCGCCTTCATCGGCAGCGTGAACGGACTGCTCCACGACTGGAGCGCCGGATGGCTCGACGCGACCCTGGACGAGGTCGTGGACGAACTGGTCCGGCAGCTGCTGGGGATTCTGCGGCCAGAGGGCTGGTCTCCGGAGGGCGAGTGAGCCGACCGCCGGGCCTGTGCGCTCACCCCTCCTGGGAGGAGCGAGCCGACCGCCCGACCGGTGCACACCCCCTCAGCCGGCCATCCTCTCGACCGCCTTCACCACCGGCGGCACACCGTCCTCCGCCCGGATACGCGCACCCAATTCCGCTGCCCGCCGCCCCAACTCCGCATCCCCCGTTGCCCGTTGGAGCGCCCCGGCCAGCGCTTCGGTGGTCAGGCGGCGCAGGGGCACGGCACACGGAGCGACTCCGACACGGACCAGGCGCGCCGCCCAGAAGGCCTCGTCGAACTGGATCGGTACCGGTACCGCGGGGACCCCGGCCCGCAGGCCCGCGCCGGTCGTGCCCGCGCCCGCGTGGTGGACCACGGCGGCCATGCGCGGGAACAGGGCGGAGTGCGGGACCTCGTCGACGGTCAGCATGTCGTCGCCGGACGCCTCCAGACCGCTCCAGCCGCGCTGGATCACACCCCGCAGTCCGGCCCGGCGCAGGGCGCGCACGACGTCCGCGCTGAGCCGCTCGGGATCGGGCACGGTCGCGCTGCCCAGCCCGACGTACACCGGCGCCGGACCGGCGTCCAGGAAGTCCCGTACCGGGTCCGGGAGTTGGCTCTCGACGTCGTACGGCCACCAGTAGCCCGCGATGTCGAGCCCCGCCCGCCAGTCGGACGGTCGCGGCACCACCAGCGGGCTGAAGCCGTGCAGCGCCGGCGGCGCCAGTCGCTCGCGGGCCCGCCAGGCCGCGACGGCACGCATGCGTGGCAGACCCAGCCGGTCCCGTACGGCGGGCAGGGCCTCGGCGAAGACTTGCTGCACGGCCAGGTTCACGCCATGACCGGCGATCCGGTTCCCGGCGGCGCCCAACGACCGGGCGCTGAGCATCGGCGGTGCGAACTCCCTTGTGGGACTGAGGGGTTGGAGGGAGACCTCCAGGCTCGGCAGGGACAGACCTTCGGCGATCGTGTGCCCGAGCGGGGCCACGGACGGGGCCAGGAGCAGCAGGTCGCTCGACCGGGCGGCCGTCACGAGATCGTCGGCCATCCGTCCGACCACGTCCCGCGCCATCGAGACCAGGCGTACGAGCTTCCCCAGGCCGGTCGCGCTGTCGTGCAGGCCTCGCCCGCGCGAGGACTCCAACTCGGCCCGCGGGTCCACCGGTAGGGCATGGAAGCGGACTCCCGACCCCGCCAGCAGCGGTTCGAACCGGGCGTGCGTGACCAGGGTGACCTCGTGCCCGGCCCGGGAGAGCCCGTGGCCGAGCCCGGTGTAGGGGGCCACATCGCCCCGGGAGCCCGCCGTCATGATCGCCACTCGCACGACGGTCAGTATGGGCCCGGGTCCAGCCGCAAGGCGACAACGACCCACGAACTACGGCCACTTCACGCCTGTCACATCCGTTGACTTCCTTCTCCCCGTGGCTCTACTTTCGGCGCGCAACGCGTTCGGTTCACCGATCCACGTTCGAGATATCGATCGTCGTGACCATCTCGATCACCGTGACCGTCCTTCCCCGTCCACGACCGTCTTCGGGACCCCCGCCGAAGGAGCCGCATGAACCCCCCGACGCTCACCACCCACCGAGGTCTCGTCCGACGCTGCAGAGCCGCCGCCGTCCGACTCCTCGTCCTCGCTCTGACCGCGACCGCCGCGCTGTTGTTCGCCGGGCCCGCCCCGGCCCAGGCGGCGACGAGCCGGCAGATAGCCGTGCCCACCGCCCCCATGGGCTGGGCCTCCTGGAACAGCTTCGCCGCGAAGATCGACTACAACGTCATCAAGCAGCAGGTCGACGCGTTCGTCGCCGCCGGGCTGCCCGCGGCCGGCTACCAGTACATCAACATCGACGAAGGCTGGTGGCAGGGCACCCGCGACAGCGCGGGCAACATCACCGTCGACACGGCCGAGTGGCCCGGCGGCATGAGCGCCATCGCCGACTACATCCACAGCAAGGGCCTCAAGGCCGGCATCTACACCGACGCCGGCAAGGACGGCTGCGGCTACTACTACCCGACGGGCCGCCCCGCCGCGCCGGGCAGCGGCAGCGAGGGCCACTACGACCAGGACATGCTGCAGTTCTCCCAGTGGGGCTTCGACTTCGTGAAGGTCGACTGGTGCGGGGGCGACGCGGAAGGCCTCGACCCGGCGTCGACGTACACCTCGATCAGCTCCGCGGTGACGAAGGCGACGGCCGCCACCGGCCGGCCGCTCACCCTCTCCATCTGCAACTGGGGTTACCAGAACCCCTGGAACTGGTCGCCTGGCCTGGCCCCGATGTGGCGGACCAGCACCGACATCATCTACTACGGCAACTCGCCGTCGATGACGAACCTGCTGTCCAACTTCGACCAGACCCTGCACCCGACCGCGCAGCACACCGGCTACTACAACGATCCGGACATGCTGATGGTCGGCATGACCGGCTTCACCGCCGCCCAGAACCGCACCCACATGAACCTGTGGGCGATCTCCGGCGCACCTCTCCTGGCGGGCAACGACCTGACCACGATGTCCTCGGAGACCGCCGGGATCCTCAAGAACCCCGAGGTCATCGGCGTCGATCAGGACGCGCGCGGGCTCCAGGGCGTCAAGGTCGCCGAGGACACGACGGGACTCCAGGTCTACGGCAAGGTGCTCAGCGGCGCCGGCAACCGTGCCGTCGTCCTCCTCAACCGCACCTCCTCCGCCCAGAACATCACCGTGCGCTGGTCGGACTTCGGCCTGACCAACGCCAACGCGACCGTCCGTGACCTGTGGGCGCGGGCCAACGTCGGTACGTTCGGCACGAGTTACACCGCCAGCGTCCCGGCGGGCGGTTCGGTGCTGCTCACGGTCACCGGCGGCACCGAGGCGGCGAGCAGCACCTACACGGGCACGTCGAGCTTCTCCGGCGTGGTCGCGGGCAGCACCGGCGTGAAGACCGTGGACGTCGCCTACACCAACAACACGTCCGCCGCCCGCACCGCGACCCTCAAGGTCAACGGCCAGGGCACGACGGCGGTCTCCTTCCCGCCCACCGGCTCCACGCAGGGCACGATCTCCGTCCAGGTCGGCCTGGCGAAGGGCTCCGCGAACACCCTGACCTTCACCGGCGCACCGACCCTTGCCGACATCACCGTCCGCCCGCTGCCAGGAGCGAACGGAACCCAGGTCATCGGCACCCAGTCCAGCCGCTGCCTGGACATCTACAACAACACCATCACCAACGGCACCCAGTCCGAACTCTGGGACTGCAACGGCGGCCAGAACCAGTCCTGGTCGTACACCTCCCGCAAGGAGCTCGTGGTGTACGGCAACAAGTGCCTGGACGCCTACAACCTCGGCACCACCAACGGCACCAAGGTCGTGATCTGGGACTGCAACGGCCAGAACAACCAGAAGTGGAACGTCAATTCGGACGGCACCATCACCAACGTCAACGCGGGCCTGTGCCTGGACGCCTACAACGGCGGCACGGCCAACGGCAGCCAACTCGTGCTGTGGACCTGCAACGGCGGTACCAACCAGCAGTGGTCACTGTCATAGGGCGGGCCTAGCCGCACGCGAGTACCAGGACGGCCGCGACCGCGGCGCACGTCAGCCGCTGGCAGACGGCGCCGTGGGTCGCGGTTCGACAGCGGGGTGTTCGCCGTGGTGCAGGTCGAACGCCGGGGACTCGCTGCGGATGCGGGGGAGGGAGACGAAGTTGTGGCGCGGGGGTGGGCAGGAGGTGGCCCACTCCAGCGAACGGCCGTAGCCCCAGGGGTCGTCGACCTCGACCTTCTTGCCGTACTTGGCGGTCTTCCAGACGTTGTAGAAGAAAGGGAGGAAGGACGCGCCGAGCAGGAACGAGGAGATCGTCGACACCGTGTTGAGGGTGGTCAGCCCCTCCGCGGCCAGATAGTCGGGGATCCGCCGCTGCATTCCGTTCGCGCCCAGCCAGTGCTGGACCAGGAAGGTGCCGTGGAAGCCGATGAACAGGGTCCAGAACGTGATCTTGCCGAGCCGCTCGTCGAGCATCTTGCCGGTCATCTTCGGCCACCAGAAGTGGAA
>NZ_JBSFLV010000166.1:0-18860 GCF_053599215.1 Streptomyces sp. NPDC001002
CTGTGTTGCGCGTAGCGCGACTACGATGGCAAATCATTGAGTCTATTTCGGAATCAAAGAATTCCAGTGGTGACCATAGGGAAGTCGGACTCTCCCGCGTTGACCTTTTGAGGGAGGCGCTGCATGATCCATCTCTTATTGACGTGATTTGGATCTATGATGAAGTCGTCCCGATGGAGAGGAAGAGGCAGTATCTGTTTGCGGAACTCAACTACTATGTGGCGATTTTGAATTATCGCCAGGGGGCTCTGAGTGCCGAAGGGCTTCAGCGCTACCTCTTTGTTTTGGCGCGAAATGCAATTTTTCGGCAATATTGGGAGTTGTCGCGACGGCATCGTGAATATCTTGCAAATGGGGAAGCTGAACTGATTCGTCAGACTGATCTGCTTATTCAAGAAAGTGATGAACTTGATGTGGATGAATGGTGGGTAATCGGATCGCCGTTTGAATAATTGTGTACCGCCGGAGGTGGGCGCAGACGCTGGTCGTATCCTCGTCGGCTCTTGTCTTCGTATGGTGCAGCACTCCCCGACAGCGGTATGCGCTGCGCGAGCAACCCCCTTGGCAGCGACAAGTTGTTTCCTGGTGCCGGCCTGCCCTTGACGCCACCGGTCAAGGCGTACGTGCTCAGTTGATTTTGTCTGGTCACTCGTCGGGCTCCCGTGCGTCATCGGCTGCGTGCTCGAGGCCCATACGGCGTATGACGTCGGCCTTCCCCAAGAGTTCCTGGGGCAGCGGCTGTGACCAACGATTGCGGGCTGCTTGTCGACTCATCCCGGCGGCGCGCCCGAGATCGCCGTAGGTTGCCTCGTACGCAAGGGCCGACCTAAGGCTTGTCCCGTAACTGATCTTCGAGTCGACGGAGCCAAGACTGCTCGGCCGGTGGCCGCCGCGCCTATCCGGCGAGGTTGAGGGCCTGCGGACAAACACCTTCGATGCCAGTTTCAGCAGCGCGGATATCCGCCCCGACCGGATGAGGCAGACGTCCTTTGAATGCGGCGAGTTGAAGCAGGCTGCGACGGTCGCGCCGGAACGAGGAGGTCTCCTGTCCGCAGGCGTCAGCTGCCGGTCTGTGCGGGCTGTGCTTCGGCGGTGGCTGGTTCGGCCTGCGCGGGAGTGTCCGTGGCGGTGTAGAAGACGGAAGAGCCCTGCTTGCTGCGCTGGGCCTGGCTCTTGGCCACGAGTCCTTCGAGTGTGGTGCGCACGACGGTGGTCTTGATGGTGCGGTCGGGATGGGCCTGGCCGAGCGCGGTGGTGACCTCCGCCGCCGAGCACGGTCCGCTCTGCTCGGTGAGGTGGCTGCGGATGAGCTCTACGAGGGTGGGCTTGGACGTCTTGGCGGCTGCGGTCTTCGCGGGTGTCTTGCCGCCCTGCTTGGTGCCGGGCGTCTTGGTGCGGCTGCGTGTGCTCGTCGCGGACTTGGCGGGTGCCTGGCGCTGGGGGGAGGGGCTTGCTGTGTTTTCCGGCGCGGGGGTGATGTCGGCTGGTGTGTTGGCGGCGCCGAGTGCCTTTTGCATGTTTGCCAGAAGGGTGTGGTCGTGCTGCAGGGTGAGCAGTTGTTCTTGCAGCGCCGCGAGTTCCGCTCCGACGCGTGCTTGTTCCTTGGCGTTTCGTTCGAGGTCGCCTGCTACCTGGGCGGTGTACTGCGAGGCGAGTTCGGTGCTCGGGATGGTTGATTCCGGCATGGTGTTGGCCTTTCCTCGGGTCGAGGCTGCGGGTGAAGCAGCGCAGAGCGGCCGCGGCGACGCCGTGCACTGGTGCCAGAGCGGTCGGGGTATGACACACCTGTTAGGTCAGACCCTGGCCCAGAGATAGTACGCAGGGTTGTGCTGTCATTAGCACTGACGGCCCGCACCAACCAATGGCTGCTGGCGGCAGGCAGATTTTTGTGGGTGGCGGTGCCTGCGCCGGCGAGGCCGGCTGGGTGGGTGGATTGAGCGAGGGGTCCTCACCCGGCCTCGTCCCCGGCCTCCTGCGCCAGCTGCTCCAGTCCCACCACCACGCGGAGCGCGACCCGCGGATCGTGCCGTGCCATGATGGCGGCCGCCACCCCACGCAGGGTTTCGACCGCCGCCGCCTGCGAGGTGTCCTCGCCGAGGTCCCCACCCGTGAAGCCCTCGGCTTCCCGTCCGTCGTGTGCCGTCGACCGGTAGGCGTGCACAAACGCGGGGTCCAGGCCCGAGCGCTCCGCCGCTTCCAGCACCTCGTCCATCACCCGGTGGAGCGCATCCTGCGGCAAAGGACGCGGCTCGTCGGCCTCAGGATCGAAGAAGACCGGATCGTCCGGGCCGGGAGATAGTCCGAACTTCTCCTCGAAAGCGGCCCGTTGCCCCTCCATGGCTTCCTGCATGCGCGCATCCAGCTCAGACCCGGCCGCCCAGGACACCTCCACCGACCCGTCCGCCGCCCGGCGGCGTTGCACAAACCGCGGATCACCGTGGCGCTGCGCCGCCACCCGGGAGTGCTCCTCGGTGAACTCCTCCATCGCGGCCGTACGCCGCTGCTGCTCCACCCGGGCGCGTGCACGTGCGTTGTCCCGCTGGTGCTGCGCCTTGGACTTCTTTCCCACCGCCCCGCTCTCCTTTCCTCCGGTCCGGCATGGCATGCCGGACCTAAGCAGTCGCGGGCAACGGCCTCTTCGCAGCAGGCGCGACGGCGCTGTCACTGCCGCGACATACAGTGGGCAGCGCTCGCTATCAACAACGGGGAGGGGCGGGGGCGTTGGGCAGGCAGACGGGACACGGGGACGTGGTGTTAGAGGGGCGATACCTCTACGAGCGGTTGGGGGAGAAGACATTCCAGCGGCTGTGCAACGCCCTGCTCGCTCATGTCTTCAGCGATATGCGCTGTTATCCGGTCGGGCACTCCGACGGAGGCCGCGACGCCACCCGCAGCGACGGCGGCCGGCTGGCCATCTACCAGGTCAAGTGGACCAGCAAACCCCAGCAGAACCCGGTCGCGTGGCTGAACGCGGCGATCAACGGTGAGGCCGACAACATCCGCCGCCTGGTGAAGGAGGGCGCCGAGGCCTACTACTTGCTGACGTCGGTGGCCGGGACAGCCGTTCCGCAGCGCGGCTCCATGGACACCATGGATGTCGCCTTGGCCAAACACAGCGCCCGGTTCGGCATCCCCGTCCATATCTGGTGGCGTTCCGACATTGACGCCCGCGTGGATGCAGCGCCCACCGAGCTGAAGTGGGCGTACACGGACATGCTCGCCGGCCAGGACCTGGTGCGCTACCTGATCAACGGGGCGGGACGGGCCGCGCACGACCATGCCCTGCGCACGCTGGCGATGAAGGTCATCGCCACTCAGTGGGACGAGGACGCCAAGGTCAAGTTCAAGCAGGTCGAGCTGACATCCCACCGTCTGGGGGACCTGTTCATCGATGTCGAAGCGCTGCGTGTGGCGAGGCCGTCGGCTGTCCGCCGCACTCGCCTCGAGCACGTGGAGAGCGACGAACTCGGCGGCGCGGTCGACTACCTGCTGGCCGCGAGCCAGCCGTTCATCCTGGTACGGGGAGAGCCCGGACAGGGAAAGTCGACCCTTGGCCAGTACCTGTGCCAGCTGCACCGTGCCGTCTATCTCGGCGATGAACAGCTCACGGCCAACCCCACCTCGTCACTGGGCCGAACCCCCCTCACCGAACCCCGCCTACCGGTGAGGATCGACCTGCGCGACTACGCCTCGTGGCTGGCCGGGAGTGATCCGTTCAACGACGAGGACCGTCCTGCCCGCCCCGCGTTGCGCAGGCAGGGCTCGTTGGAAGCCTTCATCGCACACCTGCTCACCGCCCGCAGCGGCGGCCTGCCCGCCACGGTCGCCACGGTCAACGACATCCTCGAGCGCCTGCCCGTCCTGATCGTCCTGGACGGCCTGGACGAAGTCGCACGCCCCGCAACCCGCCAGCGCGTCGTCGACGAGATCGACCGCTTCACCGCACGGCTGCGCACCGCCTTCCGCCCCCAGATCCTCGTCACGACCCGCCCCAACGTGGCGGGACTTGCCGAACCCAGCCCGGAGCGCTTCGAAACGATCGCCCTGAACCGGCTCAACGAGACACTGCGCATCACCTACCTGCACAAATGGGCGCGGGCGCGATCCATCCCGGACAAAGAGCACCGCACGCTGGAGCGCATCTTCCGTCAGCGCTCCGCCGAACCGCACATCTCCCAGCTCGCCGACAACCCCATGCAGCTGACCATCCTGCTGTATCTGATGCACAAACGGGGCAACTCGGTGCCCGCCAACCGCACCGACCTCTACACCTCCTACATGGAGACCTTCCTCGACCGGGAGGCGGAGAAGACCGCTGCGGTCGATGAACATCGCACCGACCTTGAAGAAGTCACTGCCTACCTGGGATGGCATCTGCAGAACCTCGCCGAAAGGGACGGCAGCAACGGCCAGCTGCCGACGCGCGAACTCCAGCGGGCGATCTTGAATTACCTGTTCAGCGTCGACAAGAGCGTCACTCTGGTCGACGACCTCTTCACGGCCGTCACCGACCGCGTGTGGGCGCTGACCAGCAAGGCGCAAGGCACCTTCGAGTTCGATGTGCAGCCGTTGAGGGAGTACTTCGCCGCCCGCTACCTGTACGAGTTCGCCGGAGCCGACCAGCGCGCCTTCGACCGGGCGGACGTCCTGCGTGAGCTGGTACGCAGAGGCTACTGGCTCAACACCAGCCGGTTCTTTGCCGGTTTCGCCAAACCCAACGAACTGGCAGGACTGGTCGAAACCCTGGAGGAAGAACGGGATGAGGGCAGCCGCCCCCGCCAACTGCGCCTGTCCGCCTGGGTTCTGCTGGCCGACGGCGTCTTCAGCGGCCGTCCTCGCACCCAGCGGCGAGCTGCCGAGCTGTTCCTCGACGATCTCAGCATCCGCTTCATCCACCACGAACTGACCACCAACGACGACCTGCCTCTGCCCACCGCCGACCGCGGGGCGCAGCACCTGGCCGAGCAGTTCCTGCAGCAGGTAGCGAGCGACCCCACTGCGCCGGCGGCCGCCGAACGTCTGCAGCTGGCCGTTCTCCTGCTGGACGATGCCCAGGCCTTTCACGCCTGGTGGCACCCGCACATGCAGGCGGCGCTGAGCACCGGACAGGAAGCAGCCTGGCTGACCATCGGTACTGCCTTCCACTGCGCCGGCCGGCTCGCTGAGCCCGACCTCGAGCACCTGACCCTCGCCAACGACCCCACGGCCGCCGCAGCCCTGCACGCCGGCCTGGCTCCAGCGCCTGGTTCCCCCCACGAGCAGCGACTTGTCCAGGCAGTCCTCAACGGCCATGCCAGCGAATCCAGTTGTCCCACCCCCAGCTACGCTGCTGATCTGCTGCGCATCATCCGCCCGCAGAACTTCCTGCACATGGCGGCCGTCGACTCCGTTCCCTCGCTGCTGGAGACGGTCGGCCACCACGACTTCGAACTGCGCGCCCAGCAGCGGCAGGCAGCGCTGACCCGTCTGAAGGACCGCGACCCGCACTTTGACGCGCTGCAAACCGCTCTTGCCTTCCGCAAGGGCCAAAAGCGCACGACCTCGCCCTGGGGCAACACCGCCCGGGCCATCAGCGCCCTGCTGGGGCCGTGCTGGCTGGCCGCAGAGATCACTGTGATCGGCGCTGCGGCCTTCGCCTTCACCACCGGCGGTGACATCACTGCAGGATCACAGCCCCTGGGCCCCGAGCCCGACTACGGCCGCCTGCTGCAGGAACTGCGCCGTCACCGCACCACTGCCACCTGGTGGAGCGAGCAGTTCACCGCCCACACCGATCCGCTCTCCCGTGCCACCTGGGTACTGGGCCTCCTGGCCACGGCCGACGAGGCCGTCGTCACCGCCCACCTGCCCCGCATCGACGACGCCCTTCGGAGTCTTCCCGAAGAGGCACGCCACGTCGTTCTCATGAGCTCAAGCCGACTGGGCGCCACGTTCGCACGCCGTCTGTCCCCAGCTGTCCTGTCCGCCGCCGCTGCCTTCACCTCGCATACCGCTCTTGGCGTGGCCCACTACGTCATCCACCCCTTGCGGGAAGAGCCTGCACAGAGGCTGGGCCCCCTGTCCGACACCGTGCTGGCGGACATGGCCGCTCACGGCACTGCAGCCTGGCCCGCTCACCTGGCGCTGGCCGCACGCATGGCCCACGCCCCCACGCCGGAAACCCTGGCCGCACTCACAGCCCACGGGCCCCAGCCCCAGACAGCAGCCATGCCGGCCCGCCTCGCCCCCGAGGCCGCCGTCGCCATTCTCAACTCCCCGTTCGACTACCCCATGACCTTCGTACTCGCAGCGGACAACGCGGCCCGCAGCGGCGCGGACGCCTACCTGGCTGATGTGGCCGATGACGCCAAATGGTTCGCCTCCTGACACCAGCACCCCCGCCCACGCCGTGTCCTTCGCGCGCAGCACCAGCCCCATCACCCGCGCGAGGACACGCAAGGGGCTTGTCTGGGAAGCGTCCGGGCCGGCGCCCCTGTCCAGGTCAAGCTGTCGGTGCCTGGCCGTGTGCCTGGCGCAGGTGATCGTGCAGCAGGATGCGCAGCTGGGGCAGGGAGACGCGAGCGCCCAGAGCGGCAAGGAAGTCCGGGACGTTCCATGTGATCAGGGCTCCCTGGCGGGCCAGGTAGAGGCCGACCCGGTCGATGGCGTACACGTCGTCGTAGTCGAGCAGCAGATACCCGGCCAGCTGCTGCACCGCGGGGCGGTTGATCGTGTGGGGGCGGGTGGTGGCCTTGCAGTCGATCAGCAGTCCGCCCACGATGAAGTCGGCGTCGGCGCCCCCGAGGTCACTGCTGCCGGTGAACACCGGCCCGCACACCCGTTGTTCGTCGGGCAGCTGCCGCAGCTGTGTGAAGGGCTGCCGGGCGAGTTCCATCTGCTCGGCGATGTCCTCCAGCACATACGCCGGGACCGCGGCGGTCAGCTGTTCCAGGGTGGTGTGCGCATCGGCGTGGGCGAGCAGGTTGCGGCGCCGGGCGAAGACACCGTTGCGGTAGACCGCCTCGTAGAATCCCGCGACGTGACACAGCCGGGTCAGCTCCTGCTCACCCAGCCGGGATGCACCCTCCAGGTGGGCGTGGAGCCGGGCCAGCAGCCGGATCCCGGCCGCATACAGGGCCGCGCGCACCTCGGGTACGGGAGCACCCTCGAACGGGAGAGCACTGCCGAGCAGCTGAACGCCGGTGGTGACCGCCCCTCCCGGTCCGCGGCCCAGAGCGAGCCGCAGGCGGTAGTCGATGGTGCGTCCCAGCGCCGCGTAGTCGGGGCGCCTTTCGTCCATGGGCTGCACCGTGGCCGGAAGTCCCCGCGCCCACTGCTGGTAGGAGCCGACCACCCGCTCCGTGCGCGGCAGGTGACGGGCCAAGAACGTGGACATGGGGGAGCGCGGGTACTGCAGCTGTCCCGTCAGCGGCAGTGCCGCCAGCGGCACACCCTCCGGTGTACTCGTCTGCGACATGCGCGAGGTGTGCCGGACCTGAGCCTCGGCCCACTGGATCCCGGCCGTGTCCAGCACCTCACGCGCCCGCGTTACGGCCACGTAGATCAGCCGTGCCTCCGCCGGATGCACCCCCCGCGCCCGGTGCTCGTCCGTGGGAGTGAATCCGTTCCCGATCCGCACCCGCTGCCACTCACGGCCCTTGGCCTTGTGCACCGTGGACACCACCACGCGCGCCTGATCCTCGTCGACCATCCGCTGCACCGCCGTGATGATCTGCTGCGGCCCGTAAGTGTCGACCAGCTCCACGATCGCCTTCAACTCCGCTGCTGCGGAGTCCTGTTCGGCGTACTCCTGCACCTCACCCCAGGACGAGAACAAGAACAGCTCATGGTGCGAGGTCCGCCGGCCCGCCTGCAGATCGATCGCCGCCTCGGCGATCTTCAACAGCGGCTTGCCGCCCCCGGCCAGCGCGACCGGCACACCCTCCTCGAGGAAGCGCAGCACCTCGGCGAGCGCGTCCGCGTTGCCCCGGCACAACACCGCATCGGGGACCTCGACCTGCCCCAGCCCCGACGCCTTGGAGGCGTGCCCGGTCAGCTGCATCGTCGACGAGGCCGCCCGCAACCACCGGTTGGCCACGTCCGCGATCGCCGGGCCGAACCGGAAGGACTGCGTCAACTCCAGCCGCTGCCCGGGAAACCCGCTCATGATGTCCTTGGCGTGCCGCCACTCGTAGATCTGCTGCGCCGGGTCCCCGACACACACCCGCTGCGCATCCTGCGTCAGAAAGATCTCCTCCAGGACCGGGTTGGTGTCCTGCGCCTCGTCCAGCAGGACGAAGTCCGCCGGCAGCTTCGGCCGCGTCAAAGCCCACATCTTCAGATAGTGGTCGTGCTGGAACGGCAGCTCGCCCGCGGGCGAGCAGATGTCCTGCCACGCCCATCGGGCCCGCTTCAGCAGCACCTCGGCCAGATACTGCGCACCCTGGTCGTCCAGCCCGTTCACCGGTCCCAGATGCCGGGCCGCCACCTGCTCGTCCGTGCTGTAGCAAAACCGGCGGACCATCTCCATCACGAGCCGGGCCAGCGTCGTCGCCCGCAGCCGCCGCTTGCCCACCGCCATGTCCCGCTCCAGCCCCAGCAACTGAGCCGTGCGCTTGAGCGGCATGTGACGCGAGGCATCAAGGCGATCCTGAAACAGATGCCCCACCGCGCGGTGCGCCAGCGAATGCGACGTACGGCATTGCACGTTGGGCCCGAACCGGCTCTTGGCCTCCTGCGCGATCGGCTTGTTGAACGCGACGTACAAGCCCCGCTGCCGCGTCACCGCACCCATCATTACGAGCGTGGACGTCTTTCCCGTCCCGGCGCCGGCCACCAGAGCCAAGTCCTGGCCTGCAGCGAATGCCTCCTGTGCCGCCTCCTGCTCGACCGTCGCCCTCAACCCCACGCCACCCGTCCCCTCTGCCCGCACTGCGGGTCATCCGCGCATCCGGCCGCGGCTTTTCCGCGCGCGAGCAGCATCGCAGCGCCCACTGACACCGTGTCACTTTGAGGGGAACGCCCTTACGGAAACTCGCAAGAGCGGCCGATTCGCAGCGATGGTCCGTACGGATCGCTGCAGGTGCCTTGGCCATGACCGCTGCTCAGCCGCCCTTCCCACGACGCAGTGCGGAGCTCGGCGTCTCGTCCAGCGGCAAGGGGGCGCTTGGGAGCTCTTCTGCTCCCGCGCGACTGCTCCGCAGCTGGTCGACGCGGTTGACCAGGAACCCCAGGACGGTGTCGAACCCGAGAGAACACCAACCCGCGATGGCCCCGCCGGCCCGCTTCACCAGCCAGATGCCCTGCGGCCAGAAGACGTTGACCACCATCGAGCCCGCCGAATGGGGCGCCATGCGCTTCATCTGATCGGTCAAGCCATCTGGCAGGAAGCCGAAATAGGGTGCCGCGATCACACAAGCCGCTGCGAGCAGATGCACGATCCGGACCTTGGACATACTGGTGGGAGGAGCGGGCGCACCGACGTGCGGCACCCCTGCTCCCATGGGCGAGTCGCCCATGAGCACTCCTTACGACTACCTGACGTGAACCGTGCCCTCGCCCGCGATCCGGCCAAGGGGCTTGCGCTGGGCACGGCAATCTTGTGCGGCATCGTCTCTGTCTGTGCGACGTGCTGCTGTCCTTCAACTTTTCCTGCCCGGGCAGACGCCCCCCGCCGGGCGGGACGACACCCAGTGCCTGCCGACGGACGATCCCGGGGCCTTCCCGCACATCACCGGGCGGGTGGCCGTCGCGCTGCGCGGCGAAAACGCGCCGTCCGCTTACTCCGGAGCGCTCGCGGCCTCTGCGAACGTGCGAAGCGGCCCCTTTCGTTGAGACGTTCCGGGAGCGTCCGGCTGCATGAGCATCACGTCGAGCCGGAAAGGCCGCCTGAGGTGCTGCTTGACCGCCTTCTCGAGAACCTTGTGCCACGCCGTGGCGTGCAGCGCGATGTCGACCTGCTGGTTTGGCACGAGAACGTGGATGTCCAACTGGCCTCGCTGGTACCTGGCCTGCAGCAGTGTGCACGCCTTGAGGCCCTTGAGCTCGTGGCCGCTGAGGGCAGCTGCGTGTTTGCCAAGGAGGTCAGCCCAGGCTTTGCGGACCCGGGCGTTGAGTTCGGGGCACTCCGCACACGTGGCCCGGCCAAGGGCCACGTCGGACAGCCGCACTCTGCGTGTGGCGTCGCAGCGGTCGCACGCCACGGTCCAGGGGGCGTTGAAACTGCGGTAGCGCTCCAGCGCCACGAACCCGGCCTTGCGCAGGAGCCGCACGGCCGTGTCGTGGTTGACCTGTTTGGTCGGCCCCTCCGCCACCACCGCCTCGAGCAGAGCCGCCTCTCGCAGGCGATGCTGCTGATGGCTCGCCTGCTGCTGCGCCCGTGACCAGGCCTCAAGCCACACCGCACGTCCCTGCAGGGGCACGTCGCATCCCACCAGGAAGGCCTCGAGACAGGCGGCCGACCCTGGCGCTTGCTGGCGCCTCGTGATGCGCTGCGCGGTGCTGCGGGAGAATTCCAGACCGCAAGCGCGCGCCCGGTTCTGCATGACCCGATAGGACGGTGCGCCACTGGCCAACCGGAGCTCCGCCAGCGCGGCACTGAGGTCTGGGAAGTCCCGGACGAGGTCAGGTGCCGGCCCCTTCTTCGTGCCGGCATCGCCGAGTTGTCCGCGCAGAGCATCCAGCCACAGCCGGTCCAGCACGTCGACATCGAGTCTGCATGCATGCGCGAAGGCCCGGACTACCTCACGCTTGGGAACGCTCGTGCCCGCAGCCGCTCGCTGCAGGGTTGCGGCGCTGTACTCGCGGGTTCGCTCGGACAGCGACTCGTACGTCAATCCTGCTGATCTGCGCGCATTCCGCAGGGTGGCAGCCAGCTTCCCTGTGGCGCTGAGCGGGTCCGGGATCGGGTTCTCCGGTCGTCCGACCATCTCGTTCGACCCGTCTCAAAATCGCAGAGAGGCTGGGACCGTCCTGCAGTCTCGGTCCGGGGGGAGAGGCCGCCTATACTGTGTGCCCATCATGTCCTCCTATGCGCTGCTCGTCGCACGCGTGACGCGTGAATCTCGTGTCGGCTCCAACCGCATGACGCCCAGCGGCAGTTGGCGCTACCGGTGGGCGGGCGCACAGCATCCTGCCACTCGCAAACAGGCGGCTCCCACGTCCTCGGCGCATTCTGCGCAGACAGTCCCATGCCAAAAAGCACGTTGGATCTGGCATGGGACGAACTGACTCAATGCGTGGCCAGCCGTTTCGGAAGATCCATCAAGATCATTCATGTGGTGGGGAACAGTTGCATTTCACTTCGTCCCACGCCTGCTTGCTAAGTCGGTGTACGCGCTGACACCATCCCGTCGTCGCCGCCTCATGCGGCGGTCCCCCTGGCTGCCTGGCTCCAACCGCAGTTGAACAGGGATTTTGCGTCGGACACGTTGGCGCGTGCGACGGCGCGCGAAAGGGGTTGGTCACCACAGAGACCGACCCCTTTCGCCTCTGCTCGGAAACAAGACCATCGCTCGGCAATGTCTGATCGATGCGAGCTGGAGTTGACGCTTTTCGATCGGTTAAGTCATCGTCTTCCACCTCGGCCGCTGGAACTGGCAAGCGCATCACAGCCCGCCGTCCGGCTGCCGCTTCCCAACGACGGCTTCGTTGCCAGTGTCCGGTTTTAGGCTCTCTGTCATGACATCAGCCAGAACCTGGCGGCCGGTTCCCGAGCTGCCAGGCGATCCGGCCCGTCCGCACCTCAATTGTCGCCACGGGTATCCCACGGTGCCCTTCGACTCCTCACCCTGGCCCGCATCCAGGCAGGCCGCGCCCCCCTCCTGCATCCCGTAGACCAGCTCCCGGCCGGTGACCTCACTGCCGACCATCCTGCAGGCGCCACAGCGCCCCGCCCGGGCCGCCGTGCGCGCAACGACTGTCCCGTCACAGGCACACGGTGCCGGCACCCCGACCGACCGATCAGCGGAGGTCTTCCGTGAAACGCGAGCGCGCCACCAGGCTCCTGAACGACATGCTCGACCGGCTTGAGGAGGGAGGCTGGCCGCTGGACCTCGTCGACGAGATCCTCGTCTTCGGCTCCTACGCCCGCGGTGCGCTGGACCCCTCGGACGTCGACCTGGTCGTGGAACACCGCAGAGACGACCGTCTCATCTCCGAGTTCGTTCACGCTCTGTCCTACGGTCGCGACCCCTCCGCCTCGATGAAGCGCGCCCTGAAGGGCAACAGCCGTGGCCTGCAGATCCACTTCGGTGAACGCAAGACCCTCGAAGCGGAAGGGTTCGAGCTGACCTTGCTGTGGACACGAGGCGAACCCGTCGATGCCGCCCGCACCCGGCTCGCCGCCATCACCCCCGACCTCGAGGCGGGCCGGGCCCCACGGGACCACATGATCGAAGCCTTCGACGGCATCGACCGCTGGGTCCCGCGCCCGGTCCGCATCGATCTCACCGACCTCGTCGACCGCAAGGCCGCCACCATCCGCCAACTCCAGCTCCCCGACGCCGAACCCGCCCACCCCGCAGCCCTCGAAGCACTCACCCGCTGGAGCGAGACCAGCCCGCTGCGCCGCGCCGCGGCGGCCGCCCTCGCCCACCTCGAAGCCACCTCCCGCCCCCTCGACTCCGTCTACCTGCACGGGGAACCGGTCATCGGCGGCCGCTACAGCGACACCACATGGCAGACCGGCATCGGATTCGGCTGGAGCCACTACCGCAGCATCTCCCACCACCTGCAGGAGGGCACCGACTGGTTCGAAGTCATCCGCCCCACCCGGACCCAGCCCCTGCGCACCCTCCACATCACCGTTCAGGACCGCTCCGCCCTGCCTTGTCGGTAATTGCTCCACCCGCACCCGGCCCAGCCAGCTGGCCGCCTCCGGCCCGGTGCACGGGGGCCTGTCAGGGGTGTACCGCCCAGTGCGGTCCGGGCCTGCTTCTTGCCATGGCATCCGAGGGCAGACCTGTTCGCAGGATGCTCTCGTTGATGCCGGCCAGCGGACTGGCCGGGTCCGACACGAAGACGGCGTCGGTGGCGCGGGCGGCCCGCTGCTGACGGCAGAAGGCGTCGGTCAGCGGGATCCCGATGTAGCCGGCAGCGACCCCGTCGGGCAGAGAGGGATCAGCAACGCCGTGGTCGGTCAGGCACCAGGCATGCTCGAAGCAGCTGAACGGAGCCGCTGACGGGACGAGGACGTAGCCCTCCACATACGTCCACCCCGGGCGCTCGGCCCACTCACGCGCGGCCTTGAAGCACTGTCCAGGCTTTTGCACACTGCGCTGAGTCCAGGGAGCAGGCTGCTGGTAGAACCCGCAATCGGCCACCAGCTCGGCGAAGCTGCGGTACACCCACGACGGATCTCCCACCCGCATGTTCCCGTACAACTCCAGCCAGCGACGCAGCTCTTGCGCGCCTTCCGCCGGGTTTGGTCCCGCCGCGTCCGCAGGCGCGCTGCTCACAGCCGCGCCTCCTGTCCATGGTGACGATGCCTGGCGTGGATCACGTCTTCAGGTCGCCGCGCGTCCGGTTGATCTTGTCGATCAGGTGGGTCGCCTCGGCAGCGGGCCGGACCATGTCCGCCTGACCGTGGTCGGCGGCCTCGTTGCCCGAGCCGAACAGAGGAACCGGCGACCGGTATCCGGCGGCCGCGTGGAAGGCGGCGCCGTCGATCCGGCCGCGGAACAGGGAGATGCGCAGGCCCAGCAGGCCTTCGCCGTGACAACCGGCCCAGCCCGCGCAGATCCGGCTCTGCGAGCTGTCCGCGTCGCTCTGGTGGCACTGGAACAAGCCTGAGGGCTGTTCAGGAGTGGGAGCGTCGTACCGTCGGAGCTTCTCGTATTCCTCGTGCGCCCACACTCCCGAAGGCACGTCACAGCGGTACGGGCAGCTGTCGCACGGGCGCGGTGCGGGAGGAAGCATCGGCGAAGACACAAACACAGTATGTCGCGCGGAAGGTCGGTTCTGCGGGGGGCTTGTTCCCGATGCGTTGTACAGGCTCCTGGCACGGCTGCCGCCTGCCGGTCGGCGAGCGTCCAGCAGCGGGATCCGCCGGTGGCTCCTGTCCGAGCGCCAGAGCTGTTTCGCCCCCGGCCGGTCCCGCCACCGCCGTACGTTCGGTGAAGACAGCGGCCCGTGAGAGGTGCCGCGGCCAGTGTCAGACCAGCCGGTCCTGGTGGAGGGCGGCTGATTGACGGACGAGCTCGGCGAAGCGATCACGGCTGCGGATCTGATGCTGCTCGGCCTGCTCGTTGTCTCATTCCTCCACATCGCCGACGCCGGATTCCTCACCGTCATCGTCCTGTAGACCGGCGCACTCGTCATAGAGCAACCAGCAGCCGTGGATGCCCGCCAGAAGGTCTTCGAGAAGGTCGCGGTGCGGGGCGTTTGGGATCCAGCGGGGTCAGGCGCAAGGCCATGTCGGTGATGTCGGTCCCCTCCTCGCTGGCGTACGCGGCGAGCGTCTACCCCACCCGCCGCCGCCCGCACTCAACCGGTGTGCGCCGGGGCGTGGTCGAAGAACCTCTGGTCGTCGCTGATGTGGATCTCCCGCACGCCGGGATAGGCGCGGGGGAGCGGGTCGTTGGTCGCGGCGATGACCTGGCAGGCGTAGCCGTCGGGCGAGGGTCGTCGGCGACGGAGATGAGCGTGTCGATCAGACGCACACTGGTCTCGTGGTCCAGCCCGGTGGAACCCAGACCGGCGAGCGGTGAGTCGATGACCAGCAGCGGCGGAACCCGGACCGCCGGGTCCACCCGTCCGAGGTCGCGCAGGGACAGCAGCATTGCGATGTTGGCAACGGCCCTCGGGCTGCCGCCCACGGAGATGTCCGTGAACGTCTTGACGGGTTCGCCGTGTTCCTTGACCCGGACGGTGAAGTCGTACGGGTCGACGGAGGCGGTTTCGACGGCCGGATTGATCTGCCGCAGCCGGCCCAGGAGGAACTGCGACCAGCGGCCGGTGACGTCCTTGCGGCGGACGTCGTGCGCGGTCTTGGAGGCGTCCCGGGCAGCCTGCGCGGCTTCCATCGTGCCCTTCGCCGCCTCGACGACCTTCTCCTGGGCCCGGATGAAGTCGGCGTCATCCAGGCGCCGTTTGAGCTGGGCGACATCCCGGCTCAGCCCGTGCGCGTCCTTCTCCGCCTGCTGGGCCGCCTTGCGCGCGGGAGCGAGATGATCGTGCTCGTACACGTCACGGGCCGCCAGTGCCTGCCCGGCGTCCTTCTCCCTCTCCTCGGCGGCGTGCGCCGCGGCCTGCGTGGCCTGCCCCAGTTCCTGGGCGCGCAGCCGCAGCTGCTCCTTCTTCGCACGGGCAGCCGCGATCAGCTGCTCCCGGTGGTCTGCGCCGCCCGCATGGGGCTGCCCGCACTGGCGGCACAGATCGGGAGCACGTTCGGGAAGTACCTGCCCGCACCCGGTGCAGCCCTTGGGCCCGGGGGTGAGCAAGGCGTTGAGTTCGCCCTCCACCCGTGCCTGGTCGGCCACGAGACTGCTCAGCTTGTCCCGGGCGGCCTCGGTCTGCTTGGCGGCTTTGCGGCGGTGCTGTTCGGCCGCCTTGTGCAGGGCGACCAGCCGCCCGTGCTCCCCGACCGCGACGCTCAGCAGCTCACTGGCCTTCGCCCACCGCTCGCCCGCTCCGAGGTGCTCGCGCTGCTTTTGCTGGTACTCGGCGCGGACACCGTCCGGGTCGGCTACGGCGCCGGTCTTGCGGAGCTTGTCGAACTGGTTCAGCGCGGAACGGGCGGCACGGTAGCGGGACTCGGTCTCAGACGCGTTCTTCTCCAGTCCTGCAAGATCCTCGTTCCACAGCCCAAGGAGTACTTCCAGGGCCAGGATCCGCGCCGTGTCCTTCTCACCGCCGAGGAACTCGGAGGAGATCGTGTTCTGCCGCAGGGCCATCACGGTGCTGTAGAACTCATCGAGTCCCACCCGGGTCGTGCCCCGGGCGGCCATCGGGAGGCCGATGAGGTCCTGGATGAAAGTGCCCGCCGTCATCCCGCCGGCCTTGATTGCGTTGACGGGCAGCGGGCGTTCGGGCTCGTCCGGGGCGTCGAGATTCTTCACCAGGACCCGCGCCCGCGGATCGGATCCGCTGCGGGTGGCCTGCCAGCGCACCCCGGCCACCCGGAACACCAGGCGGATGAGCTGGCAGGCGCGTACCTCCGGCATGACCGTCGCGTTCGTCAGCCCCAGCGGATACAACAGGACCTCGACGGCAGTGGACTTGCCCGACTGCGAATGCCCGACCAGGAAAGTCACCAAGCCCTTGAAATAGCGGGCGTACCAGATACCGTCCCGCTGGAACTCAAGTCTTTCGATGACGAACGACGGACCCACAAGCACTCCTCGGCTCTGCTGCTGTCGCAGTGGCAACGAGCGCCCGTCGAACGAGTGACGCCCCAGCCTTTCGGGCATCGCCCGGTCCGGGACAAACCGCCTTGGACGAGGGCGTGTTGACTGCTGACGGTAGTGCGGACAGGCCACTGCCAGATCAGACCGTCCCCCAGCAGCTTTATATCTGCTTCAAGGCCAACGAAGAGCCAGACGGGACTGAAGAGACGTTCCACCGCAAGCACGGGACACGGGAAGCGGCGGACCTTCTGATCCAGAATTGAGCCGCTTCCCTCCGCCCACGCGACCGCTTGCTTATGTGCATCGTTGCCGGATGCGCCGATGTACTGGGTGGGCTCGCGTATTCACTGTCGCCGGTTTTTAAGGGAAGCCAAGGCGATTAGGCAGCAACTCGCTGGAGGACCGCTTCGTACGCTGCACGGACTGCGTCGGCGTCCGTGTACTGGCCGATGCCCCCAGGGACAGAGCCGGTACGTGTGATGGTGCGGAAGAAGGAGTCTTCGAGGCCGACGAACACGTCGGGTCGGCCTGGGAACTGACCACCTGTGACGTCCACTATCACCTCCTTCTGCTGGGCCCAGGCGTGCGTCGGGCGGGGGCCAGGGGCACGCGACGGGACTTCACCCGATACGTGCAGCCAGACATCACTCGAATCAACGTCGAGCAGGTACTGGCACCAGAAGTCGGTAGCGATGCCGCAGTAGCCCCGAGGGAAGGTCTCGGTGGCGAAGAACGCCAGCTCGCCTGCTTCGTGAGCTGCTCTCATCGCGCGGTGCAGGCGTATAGCGATTGCCCGGACCTCATCGATCTCCACAGCTCCAATCGTGTCAGAAGTCGTCCGCGTGCTGCACGGCTGTCCATGGGCCAGAGGCCGCTCCGACGACCAGCCGGGCCCGGACGGAGCGGTCCGGAAGGTGAATGCCCCAACGGGCTCGTCGCGAGCACGACGGATCAGTCACCCGAGCGAACTACCGAGTGGTGGAAGGTCGTCGTACAGCCACAGTGCGTCCGATTCATCGACGTACGGCAGGAATTCGGTCTGCAACGGCAGCACCCAGCCCTCGTCGTCGAAGATCTGCATGGCCCGCTCGCGCATGCGGCGGTCGGCTCCGGCGCGGTGCACCCAGGCAGCCGGATCGGGCCCGAGAAGCCCGCGCAGCCGGGCGGAGTCGGCGAGCAGCGCGGTGAGCAGATCGGACTTGTCGCCGCCGCCTGGACGGGGCCGGCCGGTGGTCGGGTCGGCGAGCAGGCCGTGTGTGCTGAAGTAGACGTACGCGGCGGCAAGCCGCTCGCCGGAGGGCATCGTCATCTCGAAGGTGTCGCCCGGAACCATCGCCCGCCGGTAGTCCGGGAACTCGGCGTCGTCGACCGCCTTCAGCTGCGTCGAGTCCAGCCAGGTGACGACGAGCGTCGTCTCCGCCCTCCGGTCGACGTACGGTGCCGCCGCCACAAATCCGGTCAGGCTGACGTGCCCCGAGCAGCCGACGCCAATGCCGCGCACCCGCACCCACACCATCGGCACGGCGGCCGGAATGCCGAGCCGGGTGAGCTGGTGAGCGACCTGGCTGGGGGAAGCGTTCAAGCCGACGGCGATGACCGGGTGGCGGCGCCCGGTGCTGGTCTGGCCGAGATCGGTGAGCATCTCGTCGAGCCGTCGTGGACCCCAGGGCTCCTCCACGTACCACTCGCCAAGGCGCCTTGGCCGTACCGCGAGTGCGAGCAGTTCGTCACCGGTGAGCAGAGACCCCAGCGCGCCCCCTAAGCCCAGCTCCCTGCGGAACTCGCCAGCCGCATCGCCCGCTCTCCTCCGCCAGTAGGCCAGTTCGCGAAGTGCGGCGAGGGTGTCGGGGTGCTTGCGATCGAGGAAGAGGGAGGAGGTGTTGAGGAAGCCTTCGTACAGCTGGACGGCTTTGTGGAAGTCGCCTGCCTCGGCTGCGTGTACTGCGGAGCCTCGCAGAGCCCAGAAGATGTCTGCGGCAATAGGGCCGGATGCGGGGTTGTCCGGCGGGAGATCCCGGACAACCCCGTCCGCAGGGGGGTCTTGGACGAGGTCGTGCGTGATGCGCTTCAGCAGCTGGTCGTCGTGGTCGTTGACGGCTGCGGCCCGGGCCAGGGCTTGATCGATGTCGTCACCGTGCATATCGGCAGTCTTTGCCAGATGCGTGTGCTCGCGGGCCGGAGATGCGTAGCTGTTGGCGACGGTTTCGTTGGCCACGACGGTACGCAGACGGTCAAGTTCGTCGGTGAGCTGGTCGACCTGACTTTGGACTCGGGCGGCGAGTTCTTCGGCCTGGCGTTGTTTCTCCTGGGCGCGCTGGAGCTCCTGTTGGGCGCGCTGTTCTTGCTCTTGGGCGCGAGTGAGCTGCTGCTGGGTCTGCTCCAGTGCGACAGGGTCGGCTTGCGCGGCATGGAGCTGATCACGTTCGCTCGTGAGGTCGGTGATCCGGTGCTCCAGCTTGTTGATCATCGCGAGGAGGATCATGACGAGTTTCGTGGAGTTCCCGACAGCCTCGCGAAGTTCGCCCTGTTGTTCCA
>NZ_JBSFLV010000167.1:0-18535 GCF_053599215.1 Streptomyces sp. NPDC001002
TCAGCGAGACCACTGCGGTGACGAGGACGCCGACGAACGTGAAAATGGTCGCGAGGAGAGCAGTGTCGTCCCGCATGACGATCAAGGCGGGGTCGCCGTCGGCGACGTGCTGACCGCGCCGCTCGCCAGCGGCACCACCGCCACGCTCTACTCCAGCGCGACCGGCACCAGCGGCATCAAGTGCACGTCGTCCCAGCTCACCGCCACCGTCACGGACAACCCGACGGCGCCCGGCACGGCCACCGAGTCGGCCACCGCGCAGACCTTCGCCGCCAGCAGCTGCACCAGCAACGTCCTGGGCGTGCTCGGCGTCAGCAGCATCACGGTCGACAACCTGCCGTACAACACCACCGTGGCCTCGGACGGCACCCTGACGGTGACCCCGGCCGCCGGCTCCGCCATCCAGACCACGGTCAAGCTGACCACCCTGCTGGGCAGCATCACCTGCGTCTACCAGGCCCCGAGCCTGACCGGCGCGACGAGCAACACCGACGCCAGCATCGCCTTCGCCAACCAGGCGTTCACCAAGACGTCGGGCTCGTCGCTCTGCTTCAGCGCCGGCTACTTCACCGCCAAGTACGCCCCGGTCACCTCCAACGGCGCGACCGTCTACGTCAACTGACGATCCGTCAATGAGCCTGCGCCGACGCTGACTTCAGCGTCGGCGCAGCCGCAGTGCCAGGGCGACGCCGCCGGTGACCACCAGGACCGCGGCGGCGCCGCCCGCCACCATGGGCGCGGACGGGCTCGAATCGGCGGTGGGCGTGGAGGCGAGCGGCGTGCTGTCGGGCGTCGACGCGGCCGGTGAATCCGCGGCCGCCGGCGTGGGACTCGCCTTCACCGGGCTCTGCTTCGCCGTCGGCGAAGGGGACTTGCTCACGGGCTTCTTGCTGCTCTGCCCGCTCCCTCCGGTCGACGAGGCGGCCGTAGTGCCCGTGCCGCCGGACTTCGCCGCCGGGAACACCACGTCCGAGCAGGAGTAGTAGGTGTCCGACGTGCTGGTGTTCTGCCAGATCGTGTACAGGACGTGATGTCCCGTCCGGTCCGCCGGGAGCTTCGCGGTGATGCGGTAGGCGCCGTTGGTCAGCGCCGGGTCGGTGACCGCGGCGAAGGGCTGATCCGGAATCTCGGACCAGGTCAGCGGCTTGCCCGGGTCGTACCCGGGCTTGGTCAGATACAGCTTGAAGGTGCCGGTGTGCGGGATCGTCGAGGCGTACTTCATCGTCATCGTCGCGCCGGGCTTCAGCTGGGTGGAGGGCCAGTCGGCGCGGGTCAGGTCGAGCCCCTTGTAGGCGGGCAGGTTGCCGCTGCACAGTTTGCCGTCCGGGATCGTCTGCCGGTCCCGGCCGTTGACGTCCGCCACCCGCAGGTTGTCCCACAGCGTGAAGGGCGCGCCGTTCGCGGCGATCGCCGCCCGGCAGGCCGAGGTGCCCGCCGAACCGCCGTCCGGGGAGCAGGCGTACACCCGGCTGACCGGATCGGTCGGGGCGCCGTGCGCCTGTGCGGGTCCCGCCGCCCACAGGGGCAGCAGGAACGGGGTCACGAGGGCTGCCGCAAGTGCGGTGCGGTGTGCGGTCATCCGGGACATCCGGAACGTCTCCTCGGCCGGCGCGGGTACGGGGTGCTCCCGTGGAGTACGGGAAAAGGGGGCGGCGCGTTCATCGTGTGACACCGGGCGTGAAGACGGGTGATTCCGGTCAACGGGGCGAGGGGCGGGGGTCGATCCATGCCATGGGGGCGACGGCGGGGCGTCGATCCGTGCCGCATTGAAAACCAACCGGTCGCCTCGTACTCTTGGCGGTCAACGGCATGGGAACCTGTCCGTCCGGTTTGTCGGCCCGAAAACCACGGTGACACGTGTCGTCGAACCCTGACGGATGAGCCGCCAGGCCGGGCCGATGATCTTGAGGTGCGCAGGTCGGGGCCGTCGTACGGTGAGCTATCGTGTACGGGGAGTGAAGAACAAACGGCATGACCCGTTCTTTCCAGTCCCAGGAGTGTTCAGTCGATGCCGAGGCAGTTACGCGCCGAGCAGACCCGAGCGACGATCATCGCAGCCGCCGCCGACCTGTTCGACCGGCACGGCTATGAATCGACCAGCCTCAGCGACATCGTCGAGCACGCCCAAGTCACCAAGGGCGCCCTCTACTTCCACTTCGCCGCGAAGGAAGACCTCGCGCACGCCATCATGGAGCTCCAGTCCAGGGTCTCGCGCGAGGTGGCGAGCGAACTGGAGGGCCGGGGCTACTCCTCGCTCGAATCCCTGATCCGCTTCACGTTCGGCGTCGCCCGGCTGTCCGTGGAGGACCCCGTCCCGCGCGCCGGACTCCGGCTCGCCACCGGGGTCGTCGCGATGCCGCCACCCCTGACGCACCCGTTCACCGAGTGGCGGGACCTGGCCTCCCGCAAGCTGCACGGCGCGGTCAAGGAGTCCGACGTCCACCCGGACATCGACGTCGAGGCCGTCGCACACGCCCTCGTCAGCTGGTTCGTCGGCACCCGCGTCGTGGGCCGCTCCCTCGAACCCGTCGCCCGCCAGCCCCGCCGGGTCGCCGAGATGTGGCACGTGATGATCCGCGGCCTGGTCCCGGTCACCCGCCGCGCCCGCTATCTGAGCCTCGCCTCGCGCCTGGAGCGGGAGATCCGCCCCGCCTGACCCGCGCGATACGGTGAGGCGCATGCCCCACACCCCGTCCGCGCCCGTGCTCCTGGCCGACGAACCCGGATCGTTCCCGCACAGCGTGCTCGCCGAGCGCCACCCCGCGATCATCCGGCAGGTGCGAGAGGCCTTCCCGTACGGCCCCGCCCAGCACCGCGCGCTCGACGCGCTCCTGGAGAACTGCACCAAGGGCGTCATCGAACCCCTCCCCGCCGACGCACCCGACCGGGACCGCTGGACCACCTGGGACCTGCCCGAGTACGTCGGCCGGTCCTGGTTCGACGTGCCGTGGCTGTGGTCGGAGAGCTGGTTCTACCGCCAACTCCTCGACGCCGTCGGCTACTTCACCCCAGGACCCTGGCAGGGCATCGACCCGTTCCGCCCCTTCAAACTGGCCGAACTGGACGGCCCGGAGACGGACGAGGAGCTCGCCGCCCTCGACGACCTCGCGGACAGGCCGGCCGACGAACGCGGGCGGGCCCTGCTGCACGGCTCCCTCTGGGGCAACCGCGCCGACCTCGGCTTCCGCCTCTCCGACGCGAGCGCGGCCGACGCGGAGGTCGCCCCCGCACTGGTCGCCGACGACAGCGACACCTTCTGGTCGCTGCTCCCGCCCGCCGGTGCAGGCACCCTGCACCTGATCGCCGACAACGCGGGCCGCGAACTCATCCCCGACCTCCTGCTCATCGCCCACCTCCTTGAGGAGGGGCGCGTACGGGGAGCCGTCCTGCACCTCAAGCCGTATCCGTACTACGTCTCCGACGCCACGACCGCCGACTTCGTCGACGCCCTGCGCAAGTTGACCGGCGCGAGCGGCGCCGCCGCCGGCTACGGTCGCACCCTGTGGTCCGCGACGGCCGACGGCACCCTCACCGTCCGCGCCCACCCCTTCGCCGCCGCGCCCCTGCCCTTCTCGGCGATGCCCGACGACCTGCGCGCCGAACTCGCCTCCGCCGAGCTGACCGTGGTCAAGGGCGACCTCAACTACCGCCGCCTGGTGGGCGATCGCCGCTGGCCGCCGACCACGCCCTTCGCGGACGTGACCTCCTACTTCCCCGGCCCGGTCGCCGCCCTGCGCACCCTCAAGTCCGATGTCATCACCGGCCTGACCGCCGACACGGAGGCCGTGCTGGTGGCGGCGGAAGGACAGCGCTGGCGAACGGGTGGCACCCACGCGCTGCTCCAAGTGCGCATCTGACGTCACGTCAACTGTGTTCTGTGGGAACGCGCATGCGACCGAGATGACGTGGTGTGCGGGCTCAGGTCCGAGAATCCGCACGGGCGCCGACGCAGCCTCTAGCGTGGTCGGTTCAGGGACCGGCACCGCACACCGAGGGAGTACCGAACGACATGCTGCGTATCGGAGTGGCACCGCACCGCCTGTGGCCCGCGCGGGAGGAGGAGGTCGACGGGGTCCTGGCGACCGCCCGTACGGCCGAGGAACTGGGCTTCGACCACGTCTTCGCGAGCGGCCACGCACTGGCGGGCGACTCCGGCGTGACCCCGGACCCGCTGGTGACGCTGGCCGCCGTGGCCGGGGCCACCGAGCGCATCGGCCTGGTCACCAGCATCCTCGTCCTGCCGCTCTACAACACGATCGTCCTCGCCCACCAGGCCGCCACCCTCGACCGGCTCTCCGGCGGCCGGTTCACCCTCGGTGTCGGCACCGGCTGGGACGCGTCCGAGTTCGCGGCCGTCGGCGTCCCGTTCGCCGGACGGGGCCGCCGGATGGACGAACAGCTGGGCACCGTACGGAAGTTGTGGCGCGGTGAGGGCGAGCCGCGGCTCGGGGTGCTGCCGCGCACCGAGGGCGGGCCGCAGGTGTGGATCGGCGGCGGGAGCGACGCGGCACTGCGCAGGGCACTGCGGTACGGCGACGCCTGGCACGGGGCCGGGCTCGACGCCGCCGGACTGACCGCCGTACGGGAGCGTCTCGACGGCCTCGCCGAGGGGACCGACCGTGATCCCGGGACGCTCGCGCTGACCACGGGTGCCTTCCTGGTGCCGCCGGGGTTCGCGCCGGCCGTCCCGGTGCCGGGCCGGCCGCTGGGCGGCGCGGACGCGAGCGCCGACAGCGTGCGCGACGAACTCGCCGCGCTGGCCGAGGCGGGGCTCGCCGCCTGCTCGCTGTGGCTGCTGGTCGCCACGGACGAACTGCCGGACGCGCTCGGGTGGGTCGCCGAGGAGATCCTTCCGCACTTCGCCAAGGACTAAGGACTAAGGACTGACGGCGCTTCGTCGAGGACAGACGTGGTCGACGCGCGCGCGTGTGCGTGGTGGCGGCACGCGCGCGTGTAAGGCCGCGTGTGCGCCTCAAGGCTGCACGCGCGCGTGGACGTGACCGCCACAAGAGGGCGTCCCCGCACCGGACTTCGCCCCTGATTCACGCGATGGTGTGATCATGTGTCGCCGCGCGGATGCCTCCGGAGGGCCGCGGGTAGGGCCCGGCCATGACGCAGCAGCCCTTTGAACTCCCGCACTTCTACATGCCGTATCCCGCGCGGCTCAACCCGCATGTCGACGAGGCGCGCGCCCACTCGACCGCGTGGGCGCGCGAGATGGGCATGCTGGAGGGGTCCGGGGTCTGGGAGCAGTCCGACCTCGACGCGCACGACTACGGCCTGCTGTGCGCCTACACCCATCCCGAGTGCGACGGCCCCGCCCTTTCGCTGATCACCGACTGGTACGTGTGGGTCTTCTTCTTCGACGACCACTTCCTGGAGATCTTCAAGCGCACCCAGGACCGCGCCGGCGGCAAGGCTTATCTGGACCGGCTCCCGCTGTTCATGCCGATGGACCTGTCGACGCCGATGCCCGAGCCGCAGAACCCGGTCGAGGCCGGCCTCGCCGACCTGTGGACGCGCATGGTGCCGGCCATGTCGGAGGAGTGGCGGCGCCGCTTCTCGGTCGCCACCGAGCACCTCCTCAACGAGTCCCTGTGGGAGCTGTCCAACATCAACGAGGGCCGGATCGCCAACCCGGTCGAGTACATCGAGATGCGCCGCAAGGTGGGCGGGGCGCCCTGGTCGGCGGGGCTGGTGGAGTACGCGACGGCCGAAGTGCCCGCGGCCGTCGCGGAGTCGAGGCCGCTGCGGGTGCTGATGGAGACGTTCTCCGACGCCGTCCACCTGCGCAACGACCTGTTCTCCTACCAGCGCGAGGTCGAGGACGAGGGCGAGTTGAGCAACGGCGTGCTCGTCCTGGAGACGTTCTTCGGCTGCACCACCCAGGAGGCCGCCGAGATCGTCAACGACGTACTGACCTCCCGACTGCACCAGTTCGAGCACACCGCGCTCACCGAGGTGCCCGCCGTCGCCCTGGAGAAAGGTCTCACCCCGGTCGAGGCGGCCGCGGTCGCCAAGTACACGCAGGGCCTTCAGGACTGGCAGTCCGGCGGCCACGAATGGCACATGCGCTCCAGCCGGTACATGAACGCACGCGCGCGTGCCACCACCCCCTGGCAGGCCCCGACCGGCCCCGGCACCTCCGCCGCCGACGTCGGCGCGCTGCTCGCGGCGGCCGGCGCCGAGCGGCTGCGCGCGTACACGCACACGCCGTACCAGAAGGTCGGCCCGTCCCTGCTGCCCGACTTCCACATGCCGTTCGAGGTCGAGCTGAACCCGCACCTGGACGTCGCCAGGCCCCGGCTCACCGCCTGGATGCACGCCATGGGCATGCTGGAGGAGGGCGTGTGGGACGAGGACCGGCTCGCCGCGGCCGACCTGCCGCTCTGCGCGGCGGGCCTCGATCCGGACGCCACGGCCGACTCCCTCGACCTGAGCTCGGGCTGGCTCGCCTGGGGGACCTACGGCGACGACTACTACCCGCTCGTCTTCGGCCACCGCCGTGACCTGGCCGCCGCCCGGCTGACCACCCTGCGTCTGTCGGACTGCATGCCCGTCGACGGGGAGGCGGTCCCGGTTCCGGTGAACGGCATGGAGCGCGGGCTGATCGACCTGTGGGCGCGCACGACGGCACAGATGTCCCCCGCGCAGCGACGCACCCTCAAGGACGCGGTCGACAAGATGACCGAGAGCTGGGTGTGGGAGCTGTCCAACCAGATCCAGAACCGCATCCCCGACCCCGTCGACTACCTGGAGATGCGCCGCTCCACCTTCGGTTCCGACCTCACCGCGGGCCTGTGCCGCATGGGCCACGGCCCCGCCGTCCCGCCCGAGGCCTACCTCAGCGGCCCCGTCCGCTCCCTGGAGAACGCGGCCTTCGACTACGCGTGCCTGGTCAACGACGTCTTCTCGTACCAGAAGGAGATCGAGTACGAGGGCGAGATCCACAACGCGATCCTCGTCGTGCAGAACTTCTTCGGCATCGACTACCCGACCGCGCTCTCCGTCGTCCACGACCTCATGACCCAGCGCATGGAACAGTTCCAGCACGTCGCCGAGCACGAACTGCCGGTCATGTACGACGACTTCGACCTCTCGGAGGAGGCGCGCGAGGTCATGCAGGGCTATGTCGCCGACCTGCGGAACTGGTTGGCCGGGATCCTCAACTGGCATCAGAAGGTGGACCGTTACAAGGCGGAGTACCTGGCCCGCCGCACGCACACGTTCCTGCCGGACCAGATGCCGGCGCCGGTGTCGACGATGATGCCGACGGTCATGGCGACGGTCATGCCGGCGGGCGTGTCGCTGCCGGTCGGCTGAGACCGCGCCCGATCCACCACGGCTCGCGCCCGTACCCGGACCTGGGTACGGGCGCGAGCCGCCGTGCGAGGGCCCTCTTCCCGTCCTGCACAGCAGGTCAGTCTCACTCTTTCGTGGCATGTCGGGCGCCGGTGCCCCGGGTAGATCCCTCCCGGAGGCCGAACCACGGAGGCGATCCATGGCACAGACCGCGTTGCGTCCCAAGCCCATGCCCGGCCAGGAGCCCGGCGGCGGCGCCCCGACCGATCCCGCCCGGCGTCCGCACGCCGCGCGCCGGCGCGGGCGCCGGATCAGGGCCCTGCTGTTCGCCCTGTTCGTCGGCACGGTCCTGGTGCTGTCCGGGGTCGGCCTCGGCACCGTCGGCGCCACCGTGATCGGCATGAGCAAACTCGCCGACATGCAGCGCGAGGCGGCCCAGCAGGCGCCGAGGTCCCAGGCGGGCGCGGCCTCCGCGCCCCCGGGGTCGACGGCGGTGCCGGGCGCGTCGGTGGGTGCGGGCTCGTCGGACACCTCGGGGTCGTCGTCGACCCCGGCACCGGCCACCCCGGCCGCCACCCTCGGCGTCGAGGCGGTGGACGCCGAGAAGACCGGCGCCCTGGTCGTCGGCGTCCACGTGCCCGGCCCGGGCTACTCGGCGGGCCTGGTCCGCGGCGACGTACTCCTCAACGTCGACAAGACCCGTATCGACTCGGCCGCCGATCTCGCCCGGGCGGTCGCCCACGCGCGCCCCGGCCACGAAGTGACCCTGACGGTCCGTCACCAGAGCGGCAACTACCAGCAGTTGACAGCGGTACCGGGCATCGTGACCTGACCACCCGGCGGCGGAGGACAGGGGAACGGAGGGGACAGAGGGGACAGAGGGGACAGAGGCACAGGAGGGGCCGAGCTGTCGCGTCCGGCCGGCCGGGAGATCCAGTGGCCCGGCTCCCGGGCACGGGCCACGATGAGTGCCATGCCGAGCACTCTCCTTGCCCTCCTCGGCGCCTGCCCGCTCGTCGCGGGCCTGAGCGCCCTGCTCGCGGCCTCCCGGATGGCCTACGACGTGATGCGGATCGTCGGCGCGAGGTCGGCGGGCGGGTGCGAGACCCGTCAACCGGCTCGCGCGACCCCTTGTGTCCGGGCAGGATGCTCCCCGTAGGCCCCAGTGGTTCCCTCACCCGTCCCGGGAGGCCCGGATGACCGGCAGTACGCCCGCGCCCTTCACCGCCGACGACTACCGGGCCCGCATGGAGCGCGCCGCCCGGTCCGCGGCCGAGGCCGGTCTCGCCGGACTCCTGGTGGCCCCCGGGCCCGACATGGTGTGGCTCACCGGCTACGCGCCCACCGCGATCACGGAACGCCTCACCCTGCTGGTCCTCGCCCCGGGCCGGGCTCCCGTCCTCGTCGTTCCCACCCTGGAGGCCCCGGACGCCGCCAAGGCCCCGGGCGCGTCCGCGCTGAACCTGCGCGACTGGACCGACGGCAAGGATCCCTACGCCGCCACCGCCGCGCTGCTCGACTCCACCGGCCGTTTCGGGGTCAGCGACAACGCCTGGGCGATGCACCTGCTTGGCCTCCAGCGGACCCTGCCAGGGACCACGTACGCGGCCCTCACCGAGGCCCTGCCGATGCTCCGGGCCGTCAAGGACGCGGCCGAGCTGGACCTGATGGCAGCCGCGGGCGCGGCTGCCGACGCAACGTTCGAGGAGATCCGGAAGGTTCCCTTCGGCGGCCGCAAGGAGTCCGAGGTCGGCGCCGACCTCGCCGACCTGCTGCGTCGGTTCGGCCACTCCCAGGTCGACTTCACCATCGTCGCCTCGGGCCCCAACGGCGCCAACCCGCACCACGAGGTCGGCGAGCGCGTCATCGAGCGGGGCGACATGGTCGTCCTCGACTTCGGCGGCCTCAAGGACGGCTACGGCTCCGACACCTCCCGCACGGTCCACGTCGGCGAACCCACCGACGAGGAGCGCCGGGTGCACGACCTGGTGCGCGCGGCCCAGGAGGCGGGTTTCCGGGCGGTGCGGCCCGGCGTCGCCTGCCAGGAGGTCGACCGGGCCGCCCGCGCGGTCATCGTGGACGCCGGGTACGGCGAGTACTTCATCCACCGCACCGGGCACGGCATCGGCGTCACCACGCACGAGCCGCCGTACATGATCGAGGGCGAACAGCAGCCCCTCGTACCCGGGATGTGCTTCTCCGTGGAGCCCGGTGTCTATCTGCCGGGCCGGTTCGGCGTGCGTATCGAGGACATCGTCACGGTCACCGAGGACGGCGGCCGGCGGCTCAACAACACCGAGCGCGAACTGGTCGTGGTGGACTGACCGATCGCGTGGACAAGCCCAGCACACCCCCGAGCGACAACGGCGCGACCATGACCCAGGCACCGACACCCACCGCGGACACCGTCCGCCGACTGGTCCGTTCCCTGCTCAAGGACGGCACCGACAGCGGCACGGGCCCCGCCGTGCGGCCCGTCGGCGAGAGCGGCGAGCACTCCACCTGGTGGGTCGGCACCCGCCATGTGCTGCGTCTGGCCCCCGACCGTGAGGCCACCGTCCGCCAGCGCCGCGAACTGCGCCTGCGCGACCTCGTCCGCCCGCACCTGCCCGTCGCGGTGCCGACCAGCGTGGCGCACGGGGAGTGGTCGCCGGGGCTGACGTACACGCTCGACACCCTGGTGCCCGGCGGCACGGCGGGCGAGCACGACGTGTCCGCCGTCGGAGAGGCCGACCTCGCGGGGCTGCTGACGGGGCTGCGCGAGGTGCCCGCGCGGCAGGCCGAGGTGTTCGGGGTGCCGCGCGTCGCGCCGCGCTCCCTGGAGGCGCTGCGCCGGATGGCGGTGCAGGACGCCGAACGCCTGGGCGCCGCAGACGAGTTCGACCCGGCACGGCTGCACCAACTGCCCCCGCAGGCCGCCGTCCAGCTGGCCGCGGCCCAGCACGGCGGCGCGGTCCTCGTGCACCACGCCCTCAGGGGCGAGCACCTCGTGGTCAGCGCCGACGGCCGGGTACGCGGTGTCCTGGACTGGACCGACGCGGCCCTGGGCGATCCCGCCGAGGACATCGCGGGCCTCGCCGTCGCCGTCGGCTCACCCGCCGCGGTCCGCGCCGCCACCCTCGCCGGCTACGGCGCCCGCCCCTGTCTGCGCGGCCTGTGGCTCGCCCGCTGCGACACGGTGATCCGCCTGGCCGCCGCCCTGGACGGCCACGACACCGACCCGCTGCCCCTGCTCGCGCTGCAACTCCGGCACGCCTGGGAGGCGATCCTGCTGGAACGCGTCACGGAACTGCGGGAGGGCGGGCCGGACGAGGAGCTGTGAACGAGCGCTCGGCGGGGCTCGGGCGGCTCAGGTCATCGTCGCGGGACCGTACGCCCCGGGCGGCAGGCCGAAGGTCCAGCCGATCGCGTCGCGGGGCACGGTCTGGTCGGGCGGCACGCGCAGTACGTACCGCTTGAAGGACCCGTCCGGCTCGGCCGTCGAGTTGACCAGGTCGACCAGGACGATGTCGTCGTTCCACCAGTCGGTGACGCGCCACAGGGTGCCGTACTCGTCGGTGGCGATCTTCTGGGCGCCGGCGTTCTCCAACAGCCACTCGTGGCCCATCCGTTCGGCCATGGCCCGGCGGACTTCACTGTTGTTCTCGGAGAGCCAGTGGGTCGCCGTCACCTTGCCCTTGATCAGTCTCTTGGACACCGGGATGCCGCGCCACGCGTACATCTTCGAGCCGTCGCGCCAGAGCACCGCCGGTCCGTCCGCGCAGTGCAGCCGCGGTGTGCGGGGCTCGGGCAGGTCCACCTTCAGCAGGGCCGGCCGTTCGACCGCCACGCACAGACGCTCGCCGGGCCACCAACTGCCGCAGGACCGGGCGGTGACGGCCAGCAGGTCCATGATCCGTTGCACCGGGTCGGGATAGCGCACGAGTCCCAGTCGGCGGTAGACGTCGAACCAGGCCAGGTGAGTGGCCCACTGGCCGTGTACCTGGAGGAAGTTCTCGATGCCCGGGGTCATCCAGTCGTTGCCGCCGCCCTCGAACGGAAGCGAGTCGTCCTTTTCCATGCAGTGGTGGAACACCGACCGGGTCAGCCGGTGCGGCTGCGGCAGCAGCCCTTCGACCGTCTCCCGTGCCCAGCCCGGGGCCTGGAAGCGTCCCACCAGTTCGACGTCCCACTCCTCCCATCCGGCCAGGCGCATCGATCTGCGCCAGCGCCGCACCTCCGGATGCTGCCGCGCGTGCGGATCGTGCCACCACTCGGTCATCCGCGCGCGCAGTGCGCCCGGATGCCAGGTGCCCGGCACGGTGTGCAGCCGCTGCGCGAAGGAGCTGTCGCGCACCTCGGGCAGGGGCGGATCGTCCTCCTGGAGGTGGTCGTCGAGGAGTTCCGCCACCGTTTCCCTGATGAAGGAGGAGAAGCCGTCCAGCCACAGCGTGGACGAGAGGTACTCGCGGAGCCACCGGTGGAGGGGTACGCCGGCCCTGGCCGAGCGGCACTCGGCGAGGAGCCCGGCCGTCAGCAGGCCGCTCTCCGGCGAGTTCACCCACAGGAACATCGGGGGCGGCAGGCCCTGGATGCGGTACAGCTCGGTGACGGCGTCCTCGGTGGCCTCGCGGTCGGCCGGTTCCGTGGACAGCGACCGGGCCAGCCACTCGTCCAGGATCTCCTCCGCCGCGCGCAGCTGGTCCGGCGTCAGCGCGCGGGCACGGCGGGCCACCGGTCAGTCCTTGACGAAGACCGCGTGTATGTCCGGGTCGAACTCCCGCTGCCGGATCACCTGGTACACACCGCCCGGCAGGGTGATCGTGCCGTGCTCCTCGTGGACCAGGTGCGCCGGCGCCCCGACGATCCGCAGGAACCGCCGCTCGGTGTCGTCGTCGGTCCCCGGTACGGCCAGCAGCTCCGCACCGGGCTCGGCGATCGCGTGCCGGTGCCCGGTGACCTCACCGTGGGCCAGCACGATCAACCCGTCCTCACGGGGGAGGGGCAGCGACCCGGGAGGTAACTCGTCCACCGCGACGACGAGCACGTCGCCCTGCCGGTAGTGCGCACGATCCATCTCGTCCCCCGCGTCGGTCAGGATGTCGGCGATGACACCCATCGTAGGGGCGTGCCGCACCCTCTGGAAGGTGTCTCCCCGAAGGTCCCGGCACCTCGCTCCTACCCCTGGAGAAGCACCACGGCCGACTCCCCGGGTACGTGCAACACCCCGTCGGCGCCCGGGGGTTGGACCGGTTCCCAGGCGGCGAGCACGCGTGCCTGGCGCGGTCCCAGAGGGATCGCCGCGGTCTCCTTCGCCAGGTTCACGGCCACCCGTACGTCTCCGCGCCGGAAGGCGAGCCAGCGCTCGCCCTCGTCGTAGGCGACCTTGGTGTCGGCGAGGTCGGGGTCGGTGAGGTCGGGCTGCTCCCGGCGCAGCGCGAGCAGGCGGCGGTACCAGGCCAGTACGCGCGCGTGGGGCTCGTCGTCGAGTTCGCTCCAGTCGAGGACGGAGCGGTCGCGGGTCGCCGGGTCCTGCGGGTCGGGCACGTCCTCCTCGGCCCACCCGTGCGGCGCGAACTCCCGCCGCCTGCCCCGCCGTACGGCCTCCGCGAGCTCGGGGTCGGTGTGGTCGGTGAAGAACTGCCAGGGTGTGCCGGCCGCCCACTCCTCGCCCATGAACAGCATCGGCGTGAAGGGTGCCGTCAGCGTGAGGGTGGCCGCGCAGGCGAGCAGGCCGGGGGAGAGCGTGGCGGACAGGCGGTCGCCCTGGGCGCGGTTGCCGACCTGGTCGTGCGTCTGGGTGTAGCCCAGCAGCCGGTGCGCCGCCACACGTACGCGGTCCAGGGGGCGGCCGTGGTGGCGGCCGCGGAAGCTGGACCAGGTGTTGTCGTGGAAGTAGCCGCCGGTGAGCGTCTTGGCGACCGCGGCCAGCGGGGCGCGCGCGAAGTCGGCGTAGTAGCCCTGCGATTCACCGGTCAGCGCGGTGTGCAGGGAGTGGTGGAAGTCGTCGTTCCACTGCGCGTGCAGCCCGAGGCCGCCCTCCGCGCGCGGGGTGATCAGCCGCGGGTCGTTCAGGTCGGTCTCGGCGATCAGGAACAGCGGCCGGCCCAGGTCGACGGCGAGGGCGTCGACGGCGGTGGACAGCTCCTCCAGGAAGTGCAGCGCGCGCGTGTCCGCCAGCGCGTGCACCGCGTCCAGGCGCAGCCCGTCGATCCGGTGGTCGCGCAGCCAGGACAGCGCGCTGCCCAGCAGATAGGCCCGCACCTCGTCGGAGCCCGGCGCGTCCAGGTTCACGGCCGAACCCCACGGTGTGTGGTGCGTGTCGGTGAAGTACGGCCCGAACGCCGGCAGGTAGTTGCCGGAGGGACCGAGATGATTGTGTACGACGTCCAGGACGACGCCGAGGCCCAGTTCGTGCGCCCGGTCGACGAACCGTTTCAGCGCCTCGGGGCCGCCGTACGGCTCGTGCACCGCCCACAGCGAGACGCCCTCGTAGCCCCAGCCGTGAGTGCCGGGGAAGGGGCACAGGGGCATCAACTCGACGTGGGTGATGCCCAGTTCGGCGAGATGTTCGAGCCGCTCGGCCGCCGCGTCCAGGGTGCCCTCGGGCGTGTACGTGCCCACGTGCAGCTCGTACAGGACCGCGCCCGGCAGCGGCCGTCCGGCCCACTCGGCGCGCCACTCGTAGCTGCCCTGGTCGACGACCGCGCTCAGCCCGTCGGGGCCGTCCGGCTGCCGGCGCGAGCGCGGGTCCGGCAGCACCGGTCCGTCGTCCAGCGCGTATCCGTAGCGCGAGCCCTCCCGCGCCTCCGCCTCACCGCGCCACCAGCCCTCGCGCCCAGGATCGCGCTCCAACGCGCGCGTGGCGCCGTCGCAATGGAGCGTCACACGATCGGCCTGCGGTGCCCACACCTCGAACTGCACGGACGGTTCCCCTTCGTCTGCTCACCGTGATGTAGCCGGTCCATGGTCCTTCAAACGCGATCAATCCGCCTTGGGATCGGGCCTTTTGCGGCGGGTGTCGTCAGGTATGCACGCGTGGTGACCGTTTTCTCGTTTTCTGGACACCCGGAGTTCGCTGCCCGACAATCACGAACGTGACGTCGTCCTTCGAGTTCAACACGTACCCCGCGCGGCTGTCCGACGCGGAGCGCGACAAGGCGCTGAAGGTGCTCCGTGACGGCGTCGCCATGGGACGGCTGTCGCACGACACGTTCATCCGCCGGATGGAGGTCGCGCTGGCCGCCCGTCGTTCCGACGAACTGGCCGCGCTCACCGCAGACCTGCCCACCGAGAGCCGCGTCTCGCGCCTGGTGTTCGGCACCGTGGAGGCCGTCTCCGGCTTCACCGTACGGCTGCGCAGGGCCTGGCAGGCCGAGCGGCTGCCCAAGCTGCTGCTGCCCCACCCCGCGAGCGGCTACCCGCTGCGCATCGGCCGCGACCCGGCGAACGGGCTGCGCCTGACCCATGAGACGGTCTCCCGGGTGCACGCCGAACTCAGCCGGCAGGGCGGCATGTGGGTGCTGCGGGACCTCGGCTCGACCAACGGCACGACCGTGAACGGACGCCGTGTCATCGGCGCCGCCGTGGTCCGTGAGGGCGACCAGATCGGGTTCGGCCGGATGACGTACCGGCTCGCCGTCGACTGACCCTGTCCGCCGCGTCTCCTGACCGGCTGTCAGCCGTCGGCTTCCGGCCAGCTTTGGCCCGAGCATGACAGGCAGTCGACCACTTGTGAGGGCCCGAATCCCTTTCCCGGCAGCGGTGTTGACGTACCACCCCGGCCGTGACTGACTGTGCGTACACCATGCACATCCGGTGAATCGACGGCACCACTATGTGGAGGTGTGCCCTGGTACCCCTCCTCCGCTACCCGACCGTCGACGAACTCGGCGCGCGGGCGGCGGCTCTGGTCGCCCGGCGTCCCCAGGACGCCCGGCTGCGCAGGGTAGGCACCTCACGCGCGGGCACCCCCCTGTGGCTCCTCTCCGTCGGACACGGCGTCAGACAGGCCCTCGTCGTCGCCGGACCGCACGCCAACGAACCCGTCGGCGGCGCCACCGTGCTGCGCCTGGCCGAACGCGCCCTCGCCGACCCCCGGCTCACCGAGGGCGCCGACGCCACCTGGAACCTGCTGCTCTGCCTCGACCCCGACGGACTGCGCCGCAACGAGGGCTGGCTGCCGGGCCCGTACACACTCGGCCGGTACTTCCGGAACTTCTTCCGGCCCGGCTTCATGGAACAGCCCGAGTGGCTGCCCGACGGCGCGGCGGGCGCGGCCCTGCCGGAGACCCGCACCCTCCTCGACCTCCAGGACGAACTGCGGCCCTTTCTGCAGTGCTCCCTGCACGGCGTCGACGTCGGCGGCGGCTTCGTCGAGCTCACCCACGACCTGCCCGGCCTCGCCCGCCGCGTCGCACACACCGCGGCCCGCCTCGGCGTACCGCGCGAACTGGGCCCGTACGACACGCTGTACTGGCCCAGCCTCGGGCCCGCCGTCTACCGCATCCCGCCGCCGCAGCCCGGCGACCTGGCCGCGGCCATCACCGAGGCCGCCGTCGAGTCGACCTGGTTCCACCCCTACCGGCACGGGACCGTGACGGCGGTCGTCGAGGCGCCCATGTGGGCCGTCGACGCCGTGGCGGACGGTTCGCCGCCCGCCGACGGGACCGCCGTCCTGCGCACGGTCAGCCACACCCTGCGCCACGACGCCCGGCGCCTCGCCGACCTCCTCGCACGCATACGCCCGCACCTCGCGGGCGTGCCGGACGCGGCGCGCCTGCTCGCCCCGGTGGACGACTATTTACTGGTCTGCCCCGGCCTCGCCGACACCTGGGACCCCGACATCGCCGCCGGCGCGCGCCCGTTGCCACCGCTCAGCACCGCCCACCTGGCCGCCCTGCGCATCGCCGGACGGCGCCTGGCGCTGCGCACCGCCGGACTGCTGCACCAGCTCGTCACGCGGGCCGGGCGCGACCAGGCCCGGGTACGGGCGGACCTCGACCGCCTGATCGACGAGTGGTGCGCCGACTACCGGGACGGCTGCGGCGCGCGGTGGATCCCGGTCTCGCGCCAGGTCGAGTACCAGTCGCGGGTCGTGCTCGCCGCGTTCGAGCTCGCCGGGCGGCATGCCTCCGCGCGCTCCCGTTCGGGTGAGCCGGGGTGGGGATCCGAGGCCGCCGTGCCGATGCATCGGGAATGACTGCATCTCCTACGACCGCGACCCGGGCCGGGCTGTTGTCGGCCGCCCTCCTGCTCCTGGCCTGCGCGGCCCCCGCGGTGGCGGCGCCCGCGGACGCCTTCCCCGGCAACCACCTCTACCTCACCGTCACCAAGGGCGACGCCCGCTCAAGCGACACCCGCGGCACCCTCCTGCTGTGCGACCCGCCCCAGGGCCACCACCACGCGGCCGAGGCCTGCGCCGAACTCGCGGCGGCGGACGGCGACATCACCGCGATCCCGGCGAAGGACGTCTTCTGCTCGATGGTCTACGCACCGGTCAGTGTGCACGCGCGCGGGGAGTGGCGGGGCCGCCCGGTCGAGTACGCGCAGACCTTCCCCAACGCGTGCGTGATGGCGGCACGGACGGGATCGGTGTTCGCGCTGGACGGCTGAGTCGAGGGCAGGAAGCGGCGGTACGGCGACGAGCTGTACGCGTGCGTGCTTCACCCGGCCCGCTCGCGCGCGTACAGCGCCGCCGCCACGACCGTGCGGGACTGGTGCTCGACCTGGTGCTCCAGCGGCACCCAGCGGGCCCGGAAGCGGTCCGCGAAGGCGTCGCTCCAGATCGCCACGAGCCGGTCCAGGCGCGCTGCCGCGAGGTCGTCGGTCTCCCGCAGGACCCGCAGCAGCATGGCGGCGGCGCGCAGCGGCAGCCGCCGGGCGAAGGCGTCCACACTGCCGACGTACGCCATCGTGTTGTCGGCGGGCGCTGTGTGCATCCAGTCCTCGGCCAGGCCCGGTATCAGCTCCAGCGCCCACCTGGCGGCGCGCAGCAGCGGCCCGTCGACGCCCGCCAGCCGCGGCAGCGCCTCGGTGAGCGTCCGGTCGACCTCCGTGCCGTCCCGCAGCAGCCGGCGCGCCAGTTGGCGGATCGCGGCGGCCGGCGCGGGATGCGGGGCCGCGTCGTCCACCAGGTCGCTCGCCCACATCGGCACCTCGACGACCGCGGTCAGACCGCCGTAGCGATGGGCGTGGTACCAGGTGCTGTGCCGTGCGTCGTCCGGCATGCTCGGGTACGCGGCGCCCGCGCCGGGCGAGGGCATCACATGCACGCCGGGCCCGGACGCCGACCAGCCGGCCGCGTCCGAGGCGCCGGTCTCCACCGGTATGTGCAGCTCCGCCGCGGACTTGGCGAACGGCTCGGCGAGCCCGGGCAGGTCCTTGGTCAACTGGACCCAGCTGCCGCCCAGATCGGTGCCGTGCAGGGTCACCTGGAGGTAGGGGCGCAGCTCGTCGATGACCCTGGTCAGCGTCCGGGTCTCGGGCGGCAGCCGGTCCGGCGGCAGGACCGACGGCGACCACTCGGGCTGCTCCTCGGCGGCCGGCCGGAAGAAGCCGAGGTGGTACTCGTACAGGCTGCGCGGTGCGGGTGTGACGTGCAGGCTCGCCCCGTCGGGGTCCGCGCAGAGGAGGAAGTGCCAGGACGTGTCGGAGCGCAACTCCCTTTCCTCCAGCACGCGTTCGGCGAGTGCCAGGATCGTGGCACCGCCGGTGGGTTCGTTGGCGTGGGCTCCCGCGACGACGAGCACGGCGCGTCGGGCGTGGCCCACGGACAGCAGGTGGAGGGGCCTGCCCGCACGGGAGGCGCCCACTTGTCGAAGCGCGACGAGGCCCGGCCGACGTAAGGCCAAATCCCGCGCGAATGCCAAGAGTTGGGCCATGGTGGGGTAGCGCAGCTGCGGCAGGAGACTCACCCCCGTCACGTCCGCCCGGCTTCGCATTCGCAGTACCCCATGGCGGTTCGGGGCCTGTCAAGGACGGCACGGGGGAGGCTCCAGGGGGCGCCCAGAGGCATTTACCGCCAGCGGGAAGGACCGTTGCTGCCAGCGGGGGTGCGGCACCCGAGAGCCCGGGGGCGCGGGCACCGGCGTACGGCCGCCGGGGCCCACCGGACGGGTGCCGAACACCCGGTCGCGGGCCGCCATTTGGTGAACGGCGAGTGGATCGCCCCGATCCCGCCGCCGCCCGCCACCGGGAGGGCCGCGGGGAGCCCGGGCGTGCCCCGGTCGCCGCCGCCCGGCACCGCGCGCCG
>NZ_JBSFLV010000168.1:0-18475 GCF_053599215.1 Streptomyces sp. NPDC001002
TCGGCCAGTACGTGCGCCGCGGCCACGGAGAGCCCGAGGGCCAGCTCCGCTGTCAGGTCCGCGTTGGCGACGCCGCGCACGCCGTCCGTGCCGAACAGCCGCCTCCGCGTGCGCTGGTCTGATGATGTGCCGATACGCCGTTCCGGCGAGGGGCTTTGGGGTGCGGACTGCTGGCCCGACGGCAGCGACTGCCGGGTGCGCTGCTGCGCCAGGGAGCGGGCTCGGGATCCTCGGGAATCCTCGCGGAGTCTTTGTTTGAGTGCGACGAGCGAGGCCTCGACGTCGACGACCGGGGCCAGTGCCTCGGTGACAGCGGCCTCGGATGCCCGCGTCACCGATGTCAGAACTGCTACGTCTTGTGCAGATGGCAGCGGGTGTTCGGACCCAGGCCCCTCGGTCTCGGCGGGGAACTCAGGCGGAGCGGGTGGTGCTGCCATGGGCAGCTCGTCACCCTCCGCCTGTCCGGAAGGGGTGAACTCAGCAGGCGTCTTCGCCATGGTGCCCTCCCTCCTCGTCGTCCACGATCCCCAATTGGGCCAGTTCCATCCGCAGCGGCTCCAGTGCCCGGCGAGCCTCGGCAAGATGAACCCGTACCGTCGACTGCGTAATTCCCATCTCCTCGGCGACCTCGGCGGTCGTCAGTCCCGCGATACAGCGCAACGCCATTGCCTGGCGAGGCCGTTCCTTCAAGCGTGCCATCTCCTCGCACACCTGGCGGTAGACCTCCTTGAGCTGGACCTCCACGGCCAGATCGGGAGCGTTGACCGCACTGTCGTGTCGCCCCAGATCGAAGGGAACCTCCTGGCTGCGACGCCGCAGCGCTTCACGGACCGCCGTGGTCGACAGCCACGCGCCCCAGTGCTGTACAGACGGTCCGCAGGGGTCGTTCATCCGGCGCCAGCACTGCACGAAGGCTTCTTGCGCCGCATCCTCGGCCGCATTGAGACGGCCCGCTGTGACCAGGAAGGCCTTGGCCACCAAAGCCCGGTACCACGTGCGGTAGAGAGCGTCGAAGGAGTCCTCACTCACCCCGCTCCGTCCCCCTCACTCCCACGGGAGTGCAAAACCCAGGTGATCCCGTTCTCGTCGGTGACCTGAACGCTGCCGCCCCGACGCTGCATTCTGCACAGCACAGCCGTCATTGTCTTGCGCCGGCTCCGCTCGCGCAGCTGAAAGGCCAAAGCCCGTAACACCGCGGTCACCCCGGCCCCTCCTGCCATCGCCAGTACGGCGCATACGGCCGACCACGTGAGCACCGATCATCCTCCTCGACCCCCGAACCTGCTTGATGACTTACAGAGGCCTCAGCGCCGAAAAGTGCTTGTGCCGATTTCCGCTACCGACTTGAGAGCCGTGAGCCGAGCCTGCCGGAGGGACGGCACACACGGACGGACTGGGCGGATGCTGAGGCTGTGCCCGACCGAGCCCTGGTGTGGACCGTGGACTGCGGCGATGTCATGACGCGCTTGATGCGGACCGCGATCAGCCGTCCGCTGGCGGAGGCGTTGAGGCCCCCTCCGCTCGCAGGATTCCAGGAGATCGTGGGTGCCGGGGCAACCGGCGGTGCCCTGTCGCAGGCGCTGGAGGGGAGCCGCCCGGGTCTGGTGGTCACTTCCAGCCACGGGCTCGTGCAGCCATTCGACGACCCGCACGCTCTGCGGGCCACGCTGGGCCTGCCGGTCGACCAGAACCGTGTGCCTCTCACAGTGGACCAGCTTTCCGCGGGTCTGCCCGGCGGGTGCATCTGCTTCGCCCAGGCCTGCTGCTCCGCGGGCGGCGCGGGCGCCAGCCTGTACGCCACGCTTCTGGAGCCACAGTGGCCAGCCGCGGCCACGGTCGAAGCCGTGGCCCCGTGCGGCCCGGTGGTGGCTCCGGCGGCACTGAGGGTATTGGGCCGGGAGAACCCGGTCCGGGCCGTGTTGGGCCATGTCGAGCCCACCTTCAGCTGGACGCTGGAGGTGGGCTCGACCGGTCAGTTCCTCGGTAGGCGGATCGTCACGGCACTCTCCAGCAGGCTGTACGGCGGTGTGCCGCTGGCCCACGCATTCGCGGACTACCGGGCGGACGTCGGCCAGTTGTACTACGACTGGTTCGCGCTGCAGGCGCAGCTCAACGATGACGCCGACGGCAGCGTCCTCGATGAGATGCGCCGCATCCGCCTCGCTGCACTTGACCGCCAGAGCCTGGTGCTGCTGGGCGACCCGACGGTTTCCCTGCCTGCCCTGCCTGGCTACGGCTACCCCTGAAGCGAGTCCGTCACTGTCGTGGAGCGGAGGCCGCAAGCCAGAGGGCCGTGAGCGGTGAAGTGCGCAGGGCGATCGCCTTTCAGCACGGCCAGCACTCGCGATGCTCACAGGGAGCCTTGCGCCGCCTCTGACGCTGCACGCTCTTCTCGCCGTGAGGAGTCTGCATCTGTGAGGTGCCGACCCTGAACCTGGAGTCGTTCAGGCCCGGCGTCGGGCGCTTTGCCACTGACCATGCAGCTGCAGGAATAGTCGTGCATCGCGAACAATGACGGAAAAGCCGCTTCTGGCGCGGCTTGGGACTTTTGTTGGCCTCACGTGAGGCGGATAGGCATTCGACACGGCGGGCCCCGCGAAGAAGTTCAGGTGTCCTGCGTCACAGGCCGCAGGATTGTCGGTCCTGATCACCAGTGCCGTTGTTCACGCACGTGCAGGGCATCCCTCTCGGGGACCGTCCTGTTCATCGCTTCTGGAGAAGCGGAAGCCTCTGGCCCCCCGTTGCACCGGGGGGCTCAGCCAAGGTGCACTCACGCCAGAGAGACGCCTTGGGCGGGGCCGGCGCGAGGCCGGCCGATGTCCCCATGGTGTCGTGCCATGGGGAGTTTGTGAGGTCGGAATCCGTTCCTGGCACGAGATGTTAGGTCTTCCTAATCAATCTGATCAACCACCGCTTACGGCGGGTGGGTTTTGACCTGCGTTTTTCCGGTTGTTCAGACGATCGGCGTCCTGCTTGTTCACGCTGACGCCGTATGCATCCGGCGTGCATACGGTCCAGAGCGGACTTGTCCGATCGTTCGCTGATCGGAACTGTCCGAGCCTGACAGCGAGAAGACGGTAGATCAGATGTTGCACCGTCAACTAACAGTCGTCGCAGGTCAGACGACATCGTTGTCGGATCGACAGCGAAAACAAGTCGACACAGCGCCCCCCCAGCGCTGAGGCAGAATGCACTCAGCGCTCTTGGGCGGCGGTTGCACCCGCCACCTGAATCACACGAGCGTCGCTCCGCCCGCGCACATGTGACGGCCAGTCATGTCGAAGCGCTGCTCCGCCAAGTCACTCACGCCACATCCCGTCCCCGCCCTCACAGGCGGGGACCCATATGAGTACCCCGCCCCTTGCCAGCCGGGTACGGAGAGACAGGTCCTCGATGCGCAGGAAGCTGCGTATGTACATCGCCGTCGGCACCGCCGGCGCCACAGGCTCGGCAACGGGCCTCATCGCCGCGCACATGGGCATGGACCCGGTACAGGCGGCCAGCCTGGGTTCCGTGGTCTCCGGCGCCACCGGCGACCTCCTTCGGCAACTGCTGGGTGTGTCCGGGCACGATCTGCCGAACACGCCCACGATGCCCGCGGTCACGGCCCGGACAGTCGCGAACACCAGTAGCACTGCCCCGGAGGCGTTCCGTCCCCTCCCGCGACAGCGTCCGCCGCTCCCGGCGGAGGCGGGCCCGATGGCGCGGCGCGTGGTCCACCACGGCCGACACCGCCAGCTCCAGCGCACCGCACGGCGGTTCTCGCAGCGGGCCGCTGCACGGGAAGGGGACGGGCATGGCGCGGCCTGAGAAGGAGATCGACCCCAAGGCGTCGCTGTCCCTGCGCTCGCTCGCGATCGAGCTGCGCAGGCTGCGCAAGCGGAGCCATCTCACCTACAGCCAGCTCGCGGCGCGCTCGCACTACTCCACCGCCGCCCTCTCCACGGCTGCCTCCGGCAAGTCGGTGCCCACCTGGGAGACCGTGCAGGCCTTCGTGCTCGGCTGCGGCTACGACGGCGACATGACCCACTGGAAGCGCATGCACCGTGCCGCGCGCCGTGATGCCGGCCGCAGTACCAGCGAGGACACCGGCAGCAACCCGCTGCCGCGACAGCCTGTCGGCGCCCGCGTCACGCGAGCACTGCGGCGGCCTGCCGAACTGGTGCCCACGGATCCCCCTCCCGCCCTCATCCCTATCTCCGCGCCGGCGCCAGCCCCCGCCCCGGCTCAGCCGGACGGGCTGCTCGCACTGGTACAGCTGGCACTCGAGTACGAGCGCCAGGACGGGAAGGTCACCAAGGTCATGGCGGCTGATCACGTGCACACCGCGCTCGCGCTGTGCACCACCGCTGAGGACGTGATCGAGCTGATGAACGAACTCGTCCGGGAGAAGGGGCTGTCGGTCCCGGATCTGGTGGAGCGCAGCAGGAGCATCTATCCGATCTCCGAGGCGACGTTTGCCCAGGTACTGGGCGGCAACCAGCTGCCCACCACGGAGTGGCTCTACATCTTCCTGGCCGCCTGCGGACTGGAGGAGGACCGCACGGTGATCTGGCACTTCACCGTGACCCGCATAAAGATCGCCAACATGCGGCGTCAGCGGCACGAGGACGTAATTCCCGCGGAGATTCCGCAGCGCCGCGGGCCCTTCACGACGGCCAGACACAGCCTCAAGCGCCACCTCATGAGGACCGCCGCGCTGATCGTGGGAATCGGTTACTCCACGATGTACATCGCGGGGGCCATCAGACGCTGATCCGGGGCCTGTATGCCGCCGGGTGTCCGTAACAGGCTGCGGGCATCCGGCGGAACGCCGACGGTTGGGCGTCGGCCCCAGGCACATCCCACCACGTCCTCGGCCGGGCCCACACCGCCCGGCTCCGTCCCACCGCCCGCTCCCCGCTGAGCCGACCGCCGTGCTGCTGTGGACACCGTCCCCGACCGTCGACGTCGCGACAGGCCCCACCGGTTGGCCTCCGCCCCTACCTGAGCCGGAATGCGAAGACCGTGGGCGGAGACGGCGGGACAGTCGATTTTGCCCCGCGTCGCGGGGCGTTGCTACTGGTGCTGGGAGTCGCTGTGTGTTCGTGCGAGCTCGATACCGCGAATTCTGCGGAGCCAACCGACAGACAGCCGGAGTGTGATTCCGCACCCGGCGCACCAGCCCCAGCCCTCTGTGACAAGGGCATGAAAACCGTCCTCGTGCTCGATGTACAGAATCTGCGCACCGACGGCAAGCGCAACGAGCGTGTGTGCGCGCGAATCCACTGACAGCAGCCAGTCCACAGGCCTCCACAGTGGTGCAGCGAGATCGCGGAACCGCATGCGCAGCGCGGCCCAGAGGAAACCGATCGCGTAGTGCATCCTGCGGCGTGGAGAGAGGACGATGTCGTTCCCGGGGTCGCCGGCCAGGACAGCGGCCCATTCCTCCCGGAGGTGCGCCCTGCGACCTCCTGCAAGATAGGAAGCGAAAGCCAGAGTCCGAAGTCCGGCCCTGTCGCTCGGGGCGTCTGTGCTCATCGGTGCCTTGGGCTCCTCCTCCGTCTCCGGCAGAGCAGGGCGGGGGCGCAGAGCGGTGAACAGCAGACCGATGGCGGCGGTCAGGATCGCGAAAGCCGTCACGGCGCCGAACACCCAGCCGACCGTGAGCATGGTCTGGGCGAAAGCCGGTTCGGGGTCGAGCATCTTCAGGATGTAGCCGACGAGCAGGAAGATCGCTGCCGCTGTGCCGAAGAGCACCGGTGCCAGTACGGCGGCAATAGCCATCGTTCCGAGGCCGGCGGTCTCAGCAGGTTGCTCTTCTGAGCTCACGCCGGGCCCCCTTCAGCTGCAGCGTGCAGTCCGAAGAGCCGAGGCTTCCGTTCCCTGGCCTGGCAGGCTGCACGCTGACCGAGGGCGGTGAGTTCGTAGTAGTACCGTTTCGGCCGTCCTGGGTGCTCGCCCGTCTCCTCGTATCGGGTGGCCCATCCGGCGTCGACCAGGCGTTCAAGGATCGGATACACGGTCCCGGACCCGAGGTCGGCTTCCTCGCAGATCTTCAGCCCCCACGCGGGGTCGTCGGCAGTGGACGCCAACAACACCTTGATCACCTCAAGTGTTGGGCGTGTAAGGCGAATTGATGCCATGCCATGAGTGAAGCACCGCCTCGACCATATGTCGAGTACGACATTCGAGCGGGTTGGGTTTCCGGCGGCAGAGTAGACACGACACCGAGTCAGGCAGACCTCTTCCGTCCGACGCCCGGATCGTTCGACCCTGCAGGCGTTGCCGGTGTCCGCGCAGGGTGCCGTCCCCGCGACTGAGCCGCCAGTGAGCAGCACACCGCTGTTCGTGCCAAGTTCCACGCACCAGGTCACACCTTGCTGCGGACCATATTCCGAATTTAGTGAACCTGAGGTTAAGGGAATCTATAAATTGCAACTGTGAAATAAATGACATTCTCCGAGAGTCGGGACCTCAGCGTTGGTCCATGGGGTGATGAGGTGCGGAACGCAGAGAGCCCTGTCAGCAATCCTCCTGTACGAGACGGGGCGTGCTGCACTGGACTCATCCGGGCTGGGTGGGGGCTGGCCAAGACAACGGAAGCGGCAGGACAGCCGCCCCGACCAGGAAGTGCCCGGCAGAGCCAGGAAGACCAGGGCGGCGAGTCGGCTCAGGTCAGTTGACGGCCCGTCACGGTCATGCTTGCTGCACGCTGGAGCCGGCCGCGGCTGCTGCTGGCGGCAGGGTCGGGGCGGGTGCTGTCGGCCCGAGCTACCGCTGGGTGGGGGCGGTTGCGTCGTGTGGTTGTGCAGCAGGCGCTGCCTGCTGCGGCCGCGATGGTGGCATAAGCGCAGCTGGGGTAGAGAGCGGGCTTTAGGGTCCAGGCCAGTGTGGCCCGGCCGTTGCCCAAGCCTGAACAAGGCTGCATCCCGGCATCCGTTGGGGGGGGGCCATGCGGGACTCATTCTTTTGCGCTGTCTCGTCTTCCCGCCAGTGCTGGCGCCGATCGCGCAAGGAGGGCAGAGTTGGGAGCGATCCTGCGGTGGGCGTCAACTGTGCCTCAACGCGGGAGCAGGCCCTCAATGCACCGGAAGCTGATTGCCTTGGACGGGATGAACAACCCAGGCAGCCTCAGTGTCTGACCAGTTCAGAGCCACTCGTTCTTCAAAAGTGTCCCGCAGTGTCTCATCGGCTTCTGGTTTTTTGAGTTCCTCGCCCATGCTGAGGACACGAAGCGAGTCGCGTATGGTCGCTTCAGGCATGGTCGTCGGCCCCTGCACAGGGGCCCTCCTGTGCCTGGCTGTTCGTCATTCTTCATCTGTTGGTCCAGACGGGGTGACGGGAAGCATTGCGTGGGTGCTGGTTGCAGCCTCATCTGCGCCTCTGAGCGTGTGGCGGGGCCTGTCTCTGGGCCCCGTTCACACGCCACTGCGGTGGACTGCCCCTCGTCGGCTGGTGCAGAAGCCTGTTGCATGGCCAGCGTTCAGGCGAAGGTTAGAGCGACTGCCTGTGAGGGACGTGCTCTGCGGCTGATCTGGAAGCCCTGGCAGACGCTCTTCAGAAGGGCCGCCTGGTCGTTGCAGCACCGGTCCCCGACATCGCCCGGTTGGTGACTGGCAGGAATGTTGTGAACTGCTGCGCTCGCCAGCCACTTTGTAGTTTTGGCCGGCTGGGGGAGTGCCAGCCTGTGTGAGGCCCGTTGGGCGGCTTTCCCGGCCTCATCCGGCCGGGTAGCGGATGGCTGGACAGTGCTGGAAAACGCTTCAAGATCAGTGCTGGGGCGCCATAAGGCGGGCTGGGAGATGCTCCCACCAGGGCCAGGTATTTTCACCAGTTCGCGACGATCCCCGCCTTCCTGGAGCACTGTCGGCAACAGCTTGCGCAAGCGGTGTGGGAGCGTTCTCTGGAGACTGTTCATGCCGGGCAGCTGGGCTGGCTGTGCCGACGGTGGTGGACGTTGCAGACCGGATGCGGTTGGTCCTTTTGACCTGGCCGTGCGCAGAAGGCCGCTGGATACCGGCGGGACCTGGGCTCAAGTTGACATCCAGCAGCTGGCCGCCCAGACAGCGATGGGCCGCAGCCTCAGGACCCTTGGCACAGTGTTGCGACGGTCCATGAGCGGCGCGGACGTACTCGGGGCACTGCAGGAGCTGCCTGGCCAGCCGAAGTGGGGCCACTGTCGCATGGACGGTTCTTGCACAGGGCCCGCGGCCTTTGTGCAGGCTGGTTCCTTGTCACCTGGCTGGGCCGCCAGGTGACCCTGCACAGGGCAGCAGTCTTAGTGATAGCAAATTCGCCTTCGTGAATATTTTGCGGATTATGGTTATTCTGGAAAATGAGAGAGCCTTTCCAAATGTCGCTAAGTGTCACTTTTTGGAGTGCGTGATCGTGCCCTCTGAATGGTCGACGTTGGGCGTCTTCGGCGGGTGATGGGTGTAGCTTCTGACGATTCAGCCCACAGGGTTGGGCTATTTTGGAATTCTGCGACGTGAGAATGAACCCGCTCAGTTCGTGTCTAATTCCCCTCAGCGTGCGTGACGTGGACAGAGATCTGTGAGTCACGACGAGAATGGTCCAAAGGAAACAGATTCGGAAAGCTTGTGCCTCGGTGGAGCGTCTGCGTAAGAATGCGGATGAGCTGGCGCAGGCAGTTTCTGGGGTCCGGGGCCAGCCGTCATCGGATGTCGCAAGCCGGGAACCCGCGGACTCGCAGAGAGGACCTTTAGCGAGAGGAAGAAGGCGCCGAGAGCGGCGCGGCGCTCACCTCGACGACGACCTCGACGACGACCTCGACGACGACCTCGACGACGATACTGGAGGTGTACGTCATGCAGAGCGGCAGACGAACCCTGAGGCGGAGCGCCGAGCACGTCGTCGAGACGCGGTATGTCGTGCTGCTGGTGGTATCCGAGCTCCCCCGGAAGACCGTTCCGTCCGACGGGCGGGCCTGTGCCCCGAGGCGCCGGGGGGAAAGAACGAAGAGGGCTGGTACGAGGTGGACGAACACCTCGTACCAGCCCTCTTGGGGGTGGAGGGCCGGTTACCCGGCCCAGGGCTCGGCGATCCCGCTCTGGCGGCAGAACCGGCTCCACTCTCGCCGTTCCTCGGGGGTGGGGGAGCGTACGAGTGTCTGGGCCAGCATGGTGAGTTCCCTCCTGGTGCGGGGGTTCGCGCCGATTGCCGCCTCGCTCGCCCGGGAGAGCATGTGGGCGGGCAGGAACTTGCCAGCGAACAGCCGGTCGACGAGCGGCATAGTCATCCTGGCGCGCAGGGCGAACTCCTTGACGTTCACGCCCCCCTCGGTCAGTGCTCGCTCGAGGATGAACGCGAAGCGCATGCGCGCGGGGGAGGAGACTACGTCCTCGGCCTGCTCGCCGGCCGGCTCCATCAGGCGGGACCTACGCAGGGAGCGCGGCATCCAGCCGGTGCGCACGTCACGCGCGGGGTCGAGGCCGGCGAAGGTGCGCGCCCACCCCTGCTGCTGGCGTACCGGCACGCCGCAGCCGGCCAGAACCGCGGCCAGATGCTCGAAGGACATGGCGCGCTCCCCGGCCAGGACGGCGCCGAGGGTGGCACGACTGTAGGGGACGCCGATGCGCTCGGTGGCCCGCGCCAACTCGCGCAGGGACACGCCGGTGTACCTGCGCAGCGCGGTCAGGGCGAGGAGGAACTGCGCCTCGGTCTCCAAGCCCGGCACCACGGCGCGGCCCTGGGTGCGGTCCCAGTAGCCGAACGCCCGGGCCTGCAGCGAGGCCGTGTCGGCGGAGGCCTGCTCCTCCTGCAGTTCGGACACCTTGTTCCACAGGCGACGCGCGCCTGTGAGGTTGCCGTTGCAGGCGCGGACCCAGCCCTCCACGGTCCGCCACGAGACGCGGGGATCGCCGTTGTGCGCCTTGGACAGCGAGCCTTCCGAGACTCCGGACAGCTGCGAGATCTTCTTCAAGGTCATGGACTCGGTGATCGTGCTGGCGGTGGACTGCGCGGTGCGCAGGAACCGGGCGAGCTCGATCACCGGGTCGTCCCGCTGGGGCAGCGGGTCGGGGGTACGGGCCATCACCGGTCTCCTTCCTGTCCGGCCCGAAGGCCGGGGCCCCTCAAGGGGGCCCCGGCGAAGGGGTCCGGACGTCAGGAGCCCAGCGAGGTCCGGATGTGGTTGGCCAGCAGGCCCACCAGCACGACGCCCGAGATGGTCGCCTCGGTGGACTTGCCCAGGACCATGCACACGACGACGACCGCTGCGACGATCGCCGTGATCGCCACGGACGGCCAGGACACCGTGTTCGGCATGCCGTTGGCCGGGGTGCTCGCCGTGCCCGCCGCGGGCGGGGGCAGGACGATGCCGTGGACGACCAGCGGCGTAGAGCCCCGTACCGGAGCCGCCGGCATGCCCGGCTCGGAGGGCTGCGGGGCGCCGTCGACGACGATGAACGGACCCGGCGGCACGGCCGGAGAGGCCGAGAACGTCGAGCCCGCCGGGACACCGGGGGCGTCCTGTGCGGGAGTACAGGGAACCAGACGGCCGTCCACAAGAAAGAACGGCCCGGTCCCGACGGAAGACGAGCTCGAGGGCTCGTTGGGAAAGGTCACTGCTCTGTGCCTCGCTGTTCGAAACTGCAGTTCAGATGAGGTTGAACGGTGGCGCCGATACAACGGCGCCACCGTCAGGGGTTCCTGAACTCCTTTCACCTGGTGGTCCAGACAGGGATTCGGGTCGTGCTCGAGCACCGCGTGCCCTCAGTCGCGTCAGTTGCAGCCGACGTCGTCGAGGTGCGAGAGGTCCTCGGTACCAATCATTACCTACGCGCTACCACTCGCTGGGGCGGTGAGCCACTTCTGAAGATCATTCAGCGTCTCCTGCCCCCAAGGAGGTTGGGCGTTTGTCCTGCTCAAGCCTGGCTGGTGCCGGGCTCAACACCACTATGCCGCCGCGGCGTCGGGAACCCGGACACGGCCCATGAAGGCCTTCCCGGTCCACGACGCGCACGTCGACGACACCTCAACGGACTGATGTCCCACCAGAGTTCCCGACCCTCCCTCCACCACCGCCCGCACGCCGAGGAACACGTCCGGCAACCCGGCGATCGAGTCCGCCGCGATCCGTCGTGACGGCTGCTACGACCGCAGCCGCAGGACTGTGAACTGCGACAACATGCCCTGAACGAAGGAGCTTTCGGACGCGGAGCCGTACCCCTCGGCGCCACACCAGGGCGGCTCCCCGTCCGGCACGCCCTTGCTCCCGAACAGCAGGATGAACATCGAGGTGACGCGCCCGAGGGCCGGCACCGCCATGGGCAAGCACATCGGCACCGCGGTCTCCACGAAGACGCCCAAGGGCATGGCGGTCGTCGAGACGGCCGAGGAAACGACCGCCATCGCTCCCGGGACACGAAGCAGTGCACGGTGACCGTGCTGCCCTCGAACATTCATCACCCGCAACGAGCGGGTGGTGCACATTGACGTATGTCCAACTCCCGCACCGAGCACGAAACTTGACACGTGAGCCCACGAGGCGGTTGGCGACGACGCAGGGCACGGGACGGGTCGCACCCGTCCCAGCAGGAGTGGGAGCGCAGCGCGGTCTTCGACCATCTCACGACCATGGAGAGGGCGGACCCGGGCAACCCGGTCTTCCCTGCCCTGGCCGTACTCCTACGCGCGGGAAGCACACGCGAGCTGCTGGCCGTGGTGCGCGGCGAGCCCGAACTGCTAGGTGACCGGGGACAGGCCGGCTTAGCAGTGCTGGAGGCGTACGCGACGATGATCGGCGCCCCGACGATGCCCCACATGATCCGGCAGCGCGCGGCGTGGCTGGAGTTCCTGCGCACCGCCGGCACGGACCTCGCACAGATGAGGCTGCCGGATGAATGACACGCCACGGCGCAGGGCGTTCACAGGAACGCCGGAGCGGCTCCACGCGGCCCGACGATGGCTCGACCGGGCGCCCGCCGATGGCCCCCGCAGCCGTATCTTCCCCCGCGAGGCGGAGGCGATCGGCAGCGCTCTGGCCCGCCAGCGGATGTTCGACGCGGCGGAGAAATGGCTGCGCACCGCCGCTGACCACGGGGACCCGGTGGCCATGGGACAACTCGGGTGCGCCCTGGTCGACGCAGGCCGCCCGGGCGAGGCAGAGAACTGGCTGCGGCGCGCAGTAGAGGAGGAGGACACCGACGCGGCCTTCCACCTGGGCCGTCTGCTGCTGTTCTCGGGCCGGGGCGAGGAGGCCCAGCTCTGGCTGGAGCGGGCCGCCGAGAGCGATCCCTCGGTGACCGGGCAACTGGTGGACCAACTGCGGGGGCACGGCGCCGGGGACGAGGCCGACCGGTGGGAGCGCTACGCGGCGGAAGCCGGGGACATCGACGCGGCCGGTGCCCTCGCACTCGCCGCGGCCGCCCGCGACGATCATACGGAGAGCGAACGCTGGGCCGAGTGGGCTGGGCTGCTCGGAGACCCCCACAACGCCCTGCTCCAAGCCCGCCTGGCCCGCCTCCGGGGCGACGAGGCCGTGACCGTGCACTGGCTGGAGCGGGCAGTGGCCGAGGGCGACCTCGACGCGAAAGCCATGCTCGGGGCGCACTGTGTGACACAGGGCGCGCTGGAGCGGGCGGAGGAACTTCTCGAACAAGCCGCCGAAGCCGATGACCGCTCCTCTCAGCTTCTGCTCGCCGCGCTGCTGTGCGCACGCGGGGAACTGGACACCGCCGTGCCCTGGTTGGAGCGTGCCGCGCACGCCGGCGAGCCCGACGAGGTCTACCCCTACGCCGAGATGTGCCTGGCCAGCGGCCATCTTGAGGCGGCCGAGGCCGTCTGGCGGGCTTGTGCGCACGAAGGGCACTCGGCCAGCATGCGGGATCTGGGGCGGCTGTTACTGGAGCGCTCCGCCGACGAGGAAGCGGCCCGGTGGCTGCGCGAAGCCGTCTCCGCCGCACCCGAGCTGGCGGACGCCCCGCTGATGCTGGGCATTGCCGAAGCCCGGCTCGGCCGACCGGACGCGGCCCGCCGTGCCTATCACCAAGCTGCGGAGCAGGGCGACGGCCGAGGCGCCCACAACCTCGGCGTCCTGGCCCGCGAGGCGGGCGACAGGGAGACCGAACTGCGCTGGTACCTCGAAGGTGCCCGCCTGGGCGCGGCCAGTTCCATGTACAACCTCCATCACCTGACCCGCCCGAGCGACCCGGAGACGGCGTACCGCTGGCTGGTGCTCGCGGCGGCGTACGGTCACGCCAAGGCGGCTTTCCGGGTCGCTGAGTTCGAGGGCTTGCGGGGACAACCGGCAGAAGCACAGCGCTGGTTGTCCCTGGCGAAGGCGCTTGAGGTCTCTCGGCCGGGTGCCGTCTCCGTCCCACGCCCAGGCGGCCCGGCCGGCGATCAGGGGAGGCAGGATCCATGACCCCGGCGCCCCTCGAAGCCCTGCTGCTCCTGGCGAACACACAGCCACTGCTCGCCCAGGACGCGGTGACGCGGGCGGTGGCCGCCCACCCCGTTGTCCTGCGGGCCGCCCGACGCATCGGCCAGGCGGAGGAGCACTACGACCGGGACAAAGACGTGAGCAGGTTGAGAGAAGCCTGGTGGATCTTCGAGGAACTGCTCAGACATCCGGCCTGGGCCGACGTGTGGGCCTACGGCCGTGCCCTGCTGCTGGCGGATGTCAGCAGGATGACATTGGAGAACTTCCAGCTCACAGGCGATGAGGGGGAGTTGCACAGGGCTGGGGAACTCGCCCACGAGGCGGTTGGTGAGGCACGGCGCTGCGTGGAGCTGATGGGGAGCGAGGACGACGCCCGGGCGGCCTTGCGCACAATGGCGCAACGGCGGGCGACGCCTTCCTCACCCGAGCCCCCGGACGGGCTCGGCGCGGCGATGCGTGCCGAGCGACGCGTCGTCGCCTCGGTCCTGCCCACCGCGTTGCTCGCCCTCGGCACGCAGCTGACGGTCGCCTTCGAGGTCGGCGCCGAGCGCACCGTGATCGACGAGGCCGTCACCGTGCTCACCGAGGCGGAAGACTCATCCGCGGCCGCCGCGGACGGTACCTCTGACCGCAGCACCAGCTGCGTCCGGCTGGCCAGCGCGCTCCTGTTGCGGTTCAAGAATTACGGGGTCCCGACCGATGCCTCGGCCATGGTAGATGTGGCACGCCGTGCCGTGGCGCACGACCGGTCGGCCACCGCCTTGGACACGCTCGGCTGCTGTCTGATCGCCCGCGCGGAACTGCACGGGCACCAGCAGGATGCGGCCGAGGCGGTGGAGGTCCTGGAGGAGGCCGTACGCCGAGCCCCGGGGTGGCCGTGGGCACGGAGCAGCCTCGCCGTCGCGCTCGCCAGGCGCTACCGGGCGCACGGCGTGGTCCAGGATGCCGAAAGGTCACTGGCCCTGACGGAATCGGCCATGGCCGACATCCCGGCATCGGCCCCCGACCTCGCCCGGCTGCGGCAGAACAGGATGGCCATGCGGGAGGCCCTGGGCCAGCCGCACCCGACGGTCACACCGACCAAAGCCGCCGAACTGCACTCCGGTGCCGACAGCCGCGTGGACGCCGCCCGCCGGCTGCTGGCCGCCACCCCGGCCGGTGCGCGCTCCCGTCCGGCCCGCCTCGGCGGCTTGGCCCACAGCCTGTGCGAGCAGGCCGAGCAGACACTCGATCTGGGAGTCCTGACCGAGGCCATCGAGACAGCCCAGGAAGGCGTCACGGCCGTATCCGGACAGTCGGCCGACCGAGCACATGTGTACGGCGCCCTCGGGCGAGCCCTCACCCTGCGCTACTGCCTACTCGGCCGGGCAGCCGACCTCAACGAGGCCGAGACGGCCGCACAGGAGGCGGTCGCCACCGCACCCCCCGCCGAGCGGGCCGAATGGCTGCTCGGCTTGGCGTCCGTACTGAGCCTGCGAGCGGCCAGCCCGGACAGCGCGGCCGACATCATGGACGCCGCCAGCCGGGTCTTCAGGGACGCGGCCCGAGCAGCGGAGCATCAGCCGTCCCTACGACTGCGGGTCTGCCGGACCTGGGGCTTGTGGGCCGCCGAACAGGACCTGTGGCCGGAGTCGGCCCAGGCGCTGACCGAAGCGCTCGACGCCGCAGAGCAGCTCTACCGGATCCAGACCGCCCGCGCTCACCGCGAGATGTCCCTGGGACAGGCGCCCGCTTTGCACGCGGACGCGGCAGTGTCACTGGTCTACACAAACGATCCGGAAGGAGCCCTCCGCACGCTTGAACACGGCCGTGCCCAACTCCTCGCCGACGCCCTGGCCCACGACCGGTCCACCCTCGACCGGCTGCGGGAGACCGGATACCCGGACCTGGCGGACGCCTTCCACACCTCGCAGGAGCATCTGGCCCAGCTGGAGAGACTGCTGTCGAACGAACCAGCGGCCGACCCGACCGTCCTCACGCGGCAGAGGGCGGCGCAGGACATCCAGCACGACATCATCCGACGGATCCGGCAGGTCCCCGGATTCGCCCAGTTCCTCGCCGCGCCCGACGTCGAGGACATACGCGCGGCGGCCCGCAACCGCCCGCTGCTGTATCTCGCAGCGGGCACACACGGCGCGGTCGCCATCGCCGTGGACCGGGCGGGCCGGATCACGGCGCGGCACCTGGCTGGCGTCGACGCCGCCCAGGTGTCGCGCAACGCGGCTGAGTTCGCCTCCGCCCAGTACGCACGCGCGGCGGATCCCGACCGTTGGCGGCGCGTACTGGACCGGGTCACCTGCTGGCTCGGCGAGGCACTCTTCGTACCGGTCCTCGATCTGCTTCCCCGCGATGGCGTGCTGGCGGTCGTCCCGTACGGACTGCTGGCACTGCTGCCCCTGCACGCCGCCAGGCTCCCGAGCACCGGGCCGCTGGACCCGCAAGACCCCCCGCGACCGCACTTCGTTGTCGACGTCTGCGCTCTGGCAGTGGCCCCCAGCGCCCGAGTCCTCACCGCTTGCTCGACGCTCGCCGCACGCATCGAACCGGACACGCTGCTCACCGTCGACGTCGCCGAGCGCAAGGACATGCCCCCGCTGCCCCACGCCACCCAGGAGACCCGCGACGTACTCGCCCTGTGGGAGCGGGGCCAGCGACTCTCCGGCGAGGCGGCGACAGCAGCTCGGGTGCGGGCCGCGCTCCCAGAACACCCCGTTCTCCACATCGCCTGCCACGGCCGGTCGGACGTCTTCGACCCGCTCTCCGGGACCCTCTATCTCACCGGCACCGACACCATCACCGTCCGCGATCTGCTGGACACCCGCGGCCTGCGGGCCCGGCTCGCGATGCTGTCGGCATGCCAGAGCGCCGTGATCGGCGCACAACTGCCGGAGGAAGCCATCGGCCTGCCCACCGCGATGATCCAGGCGGGCACGGCCGGCGTCGTCGGAACGCTGTGGGAGATCCAGGACGTGGCCGGCTCGATGCTCGTACGCCGCTTCTTCGACCTGTGGCGGACTGGGGAGGAACCGGTCCGGGCACTGCGTGACGCGCAACGCTGGCTGCGCGACACCACTAACGGCGAGAAACACGACGCCTACCCCGGCATCGAAGCCGTACAACCACCATCCGACGCCAGCCTGGAAGCAGGCTGGCGGGCGGCCCGTCCACACACCGCGCCTGATCACTGGGCCGCGTTCACCTACACGGGATGGTGACCATGGAACCGGCAGGTGAGCAGATACTGGAGGCCGGCCGGGCGATCCGCCCCTATCTGGCCGAGCTCTTCCCGGAGCGGCCCGGCACACGCCAAGAACTAGATGTCCGCCTCGCCACAGCACTCGCCCTGACGGCCCGTGATAAAGAAGCCGCAGCCTCGCAGGTGCACGCGCTGCTGCGCGCCCACCCGGAAACCGCACACTGGACCGTGAAGTTCACAGAACGCGGAGTCCCTGAGGAAGCCGTCCGCCGAGGACACGGTCCAAGCGGCCCCGGCGAACTGGTCGCCGCACCGCGCTACGCCTGCCCCGTGGACGACGACTACGTCTGGTACCGGCGCAGCGCCAGTATCCTGCCGCCGCGCTGTCCCACCCACGACGTCAGAGTGCGGCCTGCCCCCAGGACATTGCGGTGATCACCAGCTTCTGGGCTGGCCTCACCAGCCGAGTGTCCGAACACGCCATCGGACTGCTGCTCAGCCCCGCCTGCGGATTCTGGATCATCGGCGCCTGCGCCTGGCTGTTCTCCGACCATACGACCGCCACCGCTTGGTGGGACCGTGCTGCCCAGCTCACCCCGGTAGGCCAACTGGCCGTCCTCATCGTCGGACTGCTGCTCATCGCGACATCTGGGGTGCTGGCCGAACAACTGGCCCGAGGGGCCCTGCTCATGCTCCAGGGCTACTGGCCGCGCTCCCTGTCACCGCTCAGGAAACGGCTCGTTGCCCGGCAGTGGAAGCGCAAGAACATGTGGGACCAGCAATGGACCGCCTTGTACACCCAGATCGCCGAGGGGACACAGGAGGAAGAAGACGGGACAGCGCTGGCAGACCCAGCCCTCCTCGACCAACTTCTCTCCTACGAGCAGCGGTTGGCCCAGATCCCCGGACACAGGGGCCAGGTGATGCCCACCCGGTTCGGCAACGTCCTGCGGGCTGGCGCCACTCGCGTCCACGACAAATACGGTCTCGACGCAGTGCGCTGCTGGCCCCCGCTCTGGCTGCTGCTGCCCGAGGAGACCCGCACAGAAGTCGCCGGCGCCAAGACCGAACTCGACTCAGTAGCACTCTGGTGGACATGGACAACCCTGCTGACCGTCTGGACGGCGCTCACCCCATGGGCCCTCCTCCTGGCAGGGATCGGCAGCCTGCTCGCCCATGCATCACTGATCGCCAGCGCCGTGCGCTACGCGAACCTGGTCGAAGCAGTCTTCGACGTACACCGAGGCCTGCTCTACGAAGCGCTAGGACGACCCCGCCCAGCCGCCTCCGAGGACGAGGCCACAGCCGGCCGGGAACTGACGGCCACCCTCCTACGCGGACCGGCACTCACACAGCCCTCGCCAATAGACGGAAGCCCCCTCACCCCACCGCACTGACAAACCGAACGCCAGCGCTTCCACCGGCCGCCCAGCGCCGATGACACCCAACAGCACGAACCCTGCCTACCCGCGCGCCTCCCACTACCACCCGCGGGCCACCAGGCCCGCGACACCCCAACACAGCAAAACCAGCCCACCATAAACCACATTCAATTCGCCGCCAGGCGAATTACCGGAGACAAAATAATACTGGAAAGCGCGCCAGCGCAGAAACCCGCCTACCCAAAATTAAGAAAAGGAGTGCCGCGCCAGCGGCCCAACAAAAAAATTTGCCGCCAGGCAAAATACATAAATCTAAAACACCACCCACGAACCTAGAATTTGCCGCCAGGCAAATTCACGCGCCGAACCAAGGGCCGCGCCAGCGGCCCGGCATAAACCACAGAGAATTCGCCGCCAGGCGAATTCCGGGTGCGGGAATTCCGCCAGGAATTCCTAAAGGGGCTTTATGCCCCTCCGCCCCCGGAATTCGCCTGGCGGCGAATTGTCTGT
>NZ_JBSFLV010000169.1:0-18377 GCF_053599215.1 Streptomyces sp. NPDC001002
GCGGCCTGAGATGCGCCGCGTCGAACACGTGATGGGCTTCCCGGTGTCCCTCCGCATCGATGAAGAGGGCGGCGGCGAGGGCGAGTTCGAGGCCGACCGACGATCCGCTACGAGCCCTCCGTCGCCATGACGTCCGCGGGCACGGGCTCCGCTCCCGTCGGCTCCTGGGCGGCCTCCACGCCCTCGGAGTCCGCCGGTGTCGTCCGCGGCGGCAGCAGCGCCAGTACCGCCTGCCGGTCCGCGTCGCTCGTCGCGTCGTCGTACGGGTCCGGGGTCGCCGGGACCTGGAGGCGATGGACCGGGCCCGTGCCGAGGCGGGCGTAGCCGCGGCCCGCCGGGGCCTGGCTGACCGGAGTGGTGTGCGGCGGGGCGCCCAGGACCGCCTGCAACTGGGCGGCGGTCGCCGGTCCGAGGACGACACGCGCGCGTGTGTGCTGTCGTACCGGCTCGCTCAGCGCGTCCGCGCTGTCGAACTGGTCGGCCACCACCACCGTCACGTTCGCCGCGCGCCCGTGCCGCAGCGGTACCTGGAGCAGGGACTGGGGGTCCCGGTGGGCGTCGGCGGCGGCGAGGTGGGTGAAGGCGCTCGGGCGGTCCAGGAGGATCCACAGCGGGCGCTTGGTGTCGTCCGGCGGCGGGTGACCCGCCTGCCGGGCGCGGTTGAGCGCGATCAGCCGGCGCTCTGTCTCGTGGGCGGCCCACTCCAGGCTGGCCAGCGCCCCGGCGAGCCCGCACTCGACCGCGAGAACGCCGTCGCGGCCGGTCAGGCACGCGTACTCGCCGGTGCCGCCGCCCTCGACGATCAGGACGTCGCCGTACTGGAGGGCCTGCAGGGCGATCGAGCGCAGCAGGGTCGAGGTGCCGCTGCCGGGCTGGCCGACGACCAGGAGGTGCGGCTCGGTGGAGCGGATGCCGGTGCGCCAGACGACCGGGGGGACGTCACGCCGCTCCTCGCCGTGGGTGAGCGGGAGCGTGCGCTGGACCTCGGAGGCGTCGGTGAAGCCGAGGACCGTCTCGCCCGGCGCCGTGACGAAGCGCTGGGCGGCGATGTCGGTGGGCAGCGGGGACAGGACGGTGATCGTGAGCTGGTTGCCCTCCTCGTCCCACATGAAGCGGTACTCGCGACCGCGGCCCGACTTCGCGTGCAGCAACTGCTCGATCCGCGCGCGGGAGTCGGGCTCGCCGTCGGTGAAGTACGCCGGGTAGCGGACCGTGAGATGGGTGACACGGCCCGACCCGTCGAACTCGTAGGCCGGGAACGCCTTCTCCCACTCGCCGCCGTGGGCGAAGAGCGGGGCGGGGTCCTCCGGGACGGAGAAGTACGGGACCAGGGCCTCGTACAGGGACTGGAGGCGCTGGGTCTGCGACTCGTCCGGGCCGTCGGGCTCCGGCTCGGTGCGGTCGCGGCCCTGCCATGCTGCCGCCGCCATCAGGGTGATGACGGCGAGCAGCGGACCGTACGGCACCAGCGCCACGACCAGGACCACCGACGCCACGAAGAACAGCAGCGGCCCGCGCTTGTCCTTCGGGGTGTCGGCCCATCTGCGCCGCCCGGCCGCCGCCAGCCGGCGCAGACCGCGGGAGACCGTGATCAGCGGATGGAGGACATCGGTGGCGCTGTCGGCCGCCGTCCGGGCCAGCTCCCGGCTCCGGGCGATCTGCGTGCTGCCTGTGCTCAGGATGCGGGGGAGGGGGCGCCGGGCCACTGCTGTCTCCTGGAGGTGCGTACGGACGGAGGGAACGGCGTCAGAACTTGATGCCGCCGAGCAGACCGGCGAGGCTCTCGCCGCCGGCCTTGATGCTCGGGGCGATCGCCGTACTCGCCAGGTAGAAGCCGAACAGGGCCGACACCATGGCGTGCGACGCCTTCAGGCCGTCCTTGCGGAAGAAGAGGAAGACGATGATGCCGAGAAGGACCACGCCTGAGATGGACAGGATCATTTGAGATCTCCTGGTTCGCGGGGACAGTCACCATGAGTACTTCCAGGCTCACAGGATGTATCCATACGATAAAAGGTGCAACTAGGTGAATTTCGGCGAATTTCCCCCGGATGGCGGAGCGCTCCGGGGGCGTTGAGCAGGGCACTTGCGTCCGACCGGGTCTGCCGTGATCTTTACCTCGGGCACTTCGGGTCATGTACGTCGTGAGCCAGTACCCTGGCGATTCACCTGAACGGTTGTATGAGAGGCGGACCGGCCGATGACTGAAGCCCCCGACCCCGAGGTCGTGGAGCTGGCGACCAAGATCTTCGATCTGGCCCGACAGGGGCAGACCGAGGCGCTCGTGGCGTACGTCGACGCGGGTGTTCCGGCCGACCTCACCAACGACCGCGGCGACTCCCTCGTGATGCTCGCCGCCTACCACGGGCACGCGGCGGCGGTACGCGCGCTGCTCGCCCGGGGCGCGGAGGCGGGCCGGATCAACGACCGGGGACAGACCCCGCTCGCCGGAGCCGTCTTCAAGGGTGAGACGGAAGTGATCGAAGCCCTCCTGGAAGGTGGCGCCGACCCCTCCGAGGGCACCCCGTCGGCCGTCGACACGGCCCGGATGTTCGGCAAGACAGAACTGCTCGAGTTGTTCGGCGCGCACTGACCCGTATGTTCTGACCAGCGAAGACACACACAACGGGGGAGGCGGTACAAGGCCGCCGAAATTTCGGTCGCGGCAGGCCGAAGTGCCGGGTCATCATGACGTCGTGATTCACGGACGCGATGGCTGGGCAGGTGTTGCCGCACCGCGCGGGCCGTGATGCGGTCCGCATGGGCCACCGACGAGAGGCAGAGGAAGATGGTCTACAGCAAGCAAGAGACGGCGGGCGCTCCGACGTTGTGTCACGCGGCCAGGTAATGCGTGCTCCCCGGTTGCGTCGACGCTTGATGTGAGGCTGTTTCCCATGTTCGATCCGGTCATAGCGCCCAGCGGAACCCTGCTCGGCCTCCTTCAGAGGGGCCGTGGCGACGGCACGCTGCACGCGCTCACCGCACCGCGCGCCGAGGCGCTCGCGGCACTGAACCACTGCGTGCTGCGTGATCCCCGCCACGACTGGCAGGTGGAGAACCGCTCCCTGTACTACGCCCGTCTCTACCTCGACCTCAATGGCGAGCTGGACGAGATCGAGGCGCACCTCTTCGACGTCGAGGACGTGTTCGACACCGAGGAGTCACGCACCGGCCTGGCCCTCGCGGTCCTCGGCCATCTCGCCTCCTACGGCAGGCTGGACGCGCTCGAACTGCTGCGCAGGTACGCCGCCTCCGGCTCCAACTGGGCCTGGGCCCTGGACGAGCTGGCGCTGCGGGACGACGACGCCGGGCTGCGTGCCCTGGCCGCGCCCGTGCTGGCCCGGTTCGCCACCGACGCCGAGGGCGAGGCCGAACTCGCCGCCGTCGTCCGCGACGCCTTCGAGCCCCGGCCGTGGCGTTTGTGGGCCGACGATCCGCGCGAATCGGTCGCCACGCGCGTGCGTGCCGCACAGGAGGCCGGCTGTTTCGACCGCTGGCAGCAACAGATGCGACCTAGTGGGCCCCGTCCGGGGTGGAGCGTGCAGGCGGTGTTCGAATGGGCCCAGCAGGGCCTCGAACGCGGCGCCGAGCTGCACATCCCGGCCGCCCGCTGTCTCATGGCCGTCGCCGGTCCAGAGGATCGCCCCGAGATCCTGCGGGCCGCCGTGGACGGCACCGACGGCGCCCGCTGCACGGCCGTGCGGTACTTGGCCGACAGCAACGACCCCGACGCCTTCGATGTGATCGAGCGGGCCGTGACAACGGGTTCGCCGACCGTCGTGGAAGCTGCCGTCGCCGCCTTCGAACGGATGCGCAGTGTCGCCGCCGTGGACCGTGCCCGTGGCTGGGCCCACCGGCCCGACCCACTGGGCGCCGCCGCGGGCCGCATGCTCGCCTGCCGGGGCGGTGTCGAGGACCGTGACCTGGTCCTGGGCGCCCTGCGCGAGGCCGTACGGGGCGAGGGCCCCGACGCCCCGACCCTGTGGACCCTCGTCGACGGCACCGGCCGGCTCGGCATCGCCTGCGCCGCCCCCGTCCTGCGCCACATCTATCGCGAGACCGCCTCCTCCCACCTCCGCGGCCGGGCCGCTCGCGCCCTCGCCGCCACCGACCCCTCCTTCCCCGCGGGATTCGCCGTCGAGTGCCTCTGGGACTGCGAGGAGACCACCCGGGAGATCGCCGCACGGCACGCCGAGACCGGTGACGCCCGCGTCGTGGAGCAACTCCGCCGCCTAGCCGCCGACCCGGCCGAGGAGGCCGAGGTCCAGACCGCCGTACGCAGCCGGATCGGACCGGACGGACCCGCCGTTTGAGCCATCTCCCACGGGGAGAACGGGCATCGGCGCGGGCTCCGGATGAACGAGAGGTGACCCGCGGGTCAGGTGGGCGTGGACGCCGTCCGACCTGCTCGGGCGTGGCGTGCAACGCTCATGGGACGTTTGTATTTCGTAAAGATCCACTTTGACGCGTCCACGTCCGGCGCGGCGACAACACGGGTATGCGTGTCGTCATCGTGACCGAATCCTTTCCCCCCGACGTGAACGGCGTGGCCCACTGCGCGCTCCAGACCGCCCGGCACCTCGTAGATCGCGGTCACGCCCCCGTCGTCGTTGCCCCGGCCCCCGCGCCCGGCAACCGGCCCGACGCCTCGGCGCCGTGCCCCGTCGTCCATGTCCCCTCCCTCCCGCTCCCCGGCTACCCCCAGGTGCGCGTCGCCCTCCCCAGCCGACGCCTCGCCGCCACACTCGTCGAGCACCGTGCCGACGTGGTCCACCTGGCCAGCCCCTTCATCCTCGGCGTCCGCGGCATGGCCGCCGCCGCCCGGCTCGGCATCCCCGCCGTCGCCGTCTACCAGACCGACCTCGCCGGCTACGCCCGCACCTATGTGGGCGCGGGCGAGGCAGCGGCCTGGCGTCGCATCCGCTCCGTCCACTCCGCCGCCGACCTCACCCTCGCCCCGTCCAGTGCCGCCATGCACGACCTGGAGGCACACGGCGTGCCCCGGCTGCGGCTGTGGCAGCGCGGCGTGGACACCGTCCGCTTCCGCCCCGACCTGCGCGACGAGGCGATACGGCGCGAACTCGCCCCGAACGGCGAGCTGATCGTCGGCTACGTCGGCCGGCTCGCACCGGAGAAGCAGGTCGAACTGCTCGCCGGGGTCTGCGCGTTGCCCGGCGTCCGGGTCGTGGTGACCGGCGACGGACCGAGCCTGCCGAACCTGCAGGAACAGCTGCCCGGCGCGGTCTTCCTCGGCCGCCGCACGGGTGACGAACTCGCCAAGATCTACGCCTCCTTGGACGTGTTCGCGCACACCGGGCCCTTCGAGACCTTCTGCCAGACCGTGCAGGAGGCCATGGCGAGCGGCGTGCCCGTGGTCGCCCCCGCCGTCGGCGGTCCCCTCGACCTGGTCGACCACGGCCGCACCGGGTTCCTGGTCCCGCCGCGCGACGCGGACGCCGTGACGCAGGCGGTGGCCTCCCTGGCCGCCGACCCCGCGCTGCGGGCCTCCTTCGGCGCCGCCGCGCGCACCACCGTCGAGGGCCGCACCTGGGCGGCCGTCGGCGACCAGCTGATCGACCACTACGGGGCCGTCCTGGCCGCGCGCGAGACGGTGGTGGCGGCGTGAGCTCCCTGCGCATCGTGCGCCTCGCGAACTTCGTCGCCCCCTCCTCCGGCGGCCTGCGCACCGCTCTGCGCGAGCTGGGCAAGGGCTTCAAGGAGGCCGGGCACGACCCCGTGCTCATCGTCCCCGGCGAGCGGGCCGACGACCGTGAGACCGAGCAGGGGCGCGTGATCACCCTGCCCGGTCCGCTGCTGCCCGGCACGGGCGGCTACCGCGTCCTGACCGACAAGCGGCGCGTGGCCCGGCTCCTGGAGGAGCTGGCCCCCGACCGCCTGGAGGTCTCCGACCGTACGACCCTGAGGTGGACCGGCAAGTGGGCGCGACGCGCGCGCGTGCCCGCCGTGATGGTCTCCCACGAGACCGCCGACGGCGTCCTGCGCACCTGGGGCCTGTCCGAGTCGGCGGCCCGGCGCGCCGCCGACGCCCTCAACGTCCGTACGGCGCACACGTACTCGCGTGTCGTGTGCACCACCGAGTTCGCGGAGCGCGAGTTCGTCCGGATCGGTGCCCGCAACGTCGTACGCGCTCCCCTGGGCGTCGATCTGGTCGAGCGGCATCCCTCGTTGCGGGACCCCGGTCTGCGGGCCCGGTACGCGCGCGTGGACGAGACGCTGCTCGTGACGTGCACCCGGATGTCCGTGGAGAAGCGGCCCGGTACCGCCCTCGACGCCCTGGAGTCGCTGCTGCGGCGCGGCCGCAAGGCGGTGCTGGTGGTCGCCGGGGACGGGCCGCTGCGGCTGCGGCTGGAAGAGCGGGCGCGCGAGCGGCGGTTGCCCGTGACCTTCCTCGGCCACGTCTCCGACCGGGACGCGCTGGGCGCGCTCCAGGCCTCGGCCGACGTGTGCCTGGCGCCCGGGCCCGCCGAGACCTTCGGGCTCGCCGCGCTGGAGGCGATGGCCTGCGGCACGCCCGTGGTGGTCAGCACCTCGTCCGCGCTACCGGAGGTGATCGGCTCCGCCGGCGCCGTCGCGGCCGACCGCGGGGACGCCTTCGCGGACGCCGTCGACATGCTCCTCGAACTCCCCGAGGGGCAGCGGCGGGAGGCCGCACGCGCGCGTGCCGAGTGCTTCGGCTGGCACACGGCCGTGGACGCCTTCCTCGCCGCGCACGACGCGGCGGTGCCGGTACGGCCCTACGTGCCCGGGGGCGTGGCATGAGAACGGTGCGTTTCGTAGCCCTCGGTGACTCGCTAACCGAGGGCGTGGGCGATCGCGTCGGCGACGGGTGGCGCGGCTGGGCGGCGCTGCTGGCCGACGGGCTCGCCGAGCGGAGGACGGGGGCCGAGGGGACGGACGGGACGACGAAGTCAACGGAACCTCTGGAATCCCTGGAATCCCTTGAGGCCCCGGTCTCCGTCGAGTTCACCAACCTCGCCGTCAGCGGGGCGCAGACGCGGGAGGTGCTGGAGCAGCAGACACCGGCCGCGCTGGCCCTGCGCCCCGATGTCGTGTCGGTGGTCATCGGCGTCAACGACACCCTGCGCTGCACCTTCGACATCCACGCCGTCGCCGAACGGCTCGACAAGGTGTACGCCGCCTTCACCGAGCAGGGCGCGGTCCTGCTCACGGCCTGTCTGCCCGACCCGGGCGTCACGCTCAGCCTGCCGGGCGCGCTGACGCGTCCGCTGGCCCGGCGGCAGCGGGCGGTCAACACCGTGGTGCACGCGCTCTCCGAGCGGTACGGCGCGGTCCATCTGCACGCGGCCGAGGGCGCCTGGCTGATGGACCGGGCGATGTGGAGCGCGGACCGGCTGCACCCGAGCGAGCGGGGTCACCGGCAGTTGGCGCTCCGCTTCCACGCGCTGCTGGCCGAGGAGGGCCGCACGACGGGCACAGCGCCTTCGCCCGAGCCCGAGTTCCCCGAGCCCACCACGTCGGCGAGTCTGCTGTGGCTGGCCACCGCGGGCACCGGCTGGGTGGTCCGCCGCTGTACCGACCTGCTGCCGCAGCTCCTCAGGCTCGCCGCCGACGAGATGCGGCACCGCGCCCGGGGCACCAGCGCCCGGCTCGACCTGCGGACGGCGGCAGCGGTGTCGTCGGCCCTGGCAGCGTTGTCGGTGGGCGAGCAACCGCAGCCGGACGTCGCGTAAGGGCCGCGAGCGCCTCGCCCCGAGCTCGGCTCAACGGCGACCCGGGCTCGGCGCCCCCACTCAGTGCCTCCGTACCGTCACGAAGCGCACCGGTGTGCCCGGCGCCGCCTGGGCCGCGGCCGGCAGGTCGGCCGGGTGGACGACGGCGATCACCGGGTAGCCCCCGGTGGTCGGGTGGTCGGCGAGGAAGACGACCGGTCTGCCGTCGGGCGGGACCTGGACCGCGCCCAGGACCATGCCCTCGCTGGGGAGTTCACCGGTGCGGGAGCGTTCCAGGGCGGGGCCCTCTGTACGGAGGCCGATGCGGTTGCTGGCCGGGGAGACCCGGAACGTGCGCGAGGTGAAGGCGCGTACGGCGTCCGGGGTGAACCAGTCGTCGCGCGGGCCCGGGGTCACGCGTAGGACCAGTTCCTGCGGTGGGGCGGGCTGCGGGGCGACGTCCACGCGTGCGTAGTGGCCGTGCGGATCCCCCAGGGGCAGCACCTGGCCGTCCGCGAGCGGTGGCGGGCCGAGGCCGGAGAGCAGGTCCGTGGAGCGGCTGCCGAGCACCGGTTCCACGGCGATGCCGCCGCGCACCGCGAGGTAGCTCCGTACACCGCGGATCACCGTGCCCACCTCCAGGACCGCGCCCGCCGGCACGGGCACGGGTGCTCCCCAGGCGACCGGGCGGCCGTCCACCCGGACCGCGCACGGGGCGCCGGTGACGGCCACGGTGACCGTCGAACGGGGGCGTACGGCACAGCCGTTGACGGTGGTCTCCAGGACGGCCGCGCCGGGCGGGTTGCCGACCAGGCGGTTGGCGAGGGCCGCCGCGGGGCCGTCCAGGGCGCCGGAGTGGGGCACGCCGAGGTGGGCGTGCCCCGGACGCCCCCGGTCCTGCACGGTCGTGAGCGCTCCCGCCCGTACGACGAAGAGCGCGCTGTCCGTCATGAGGGCCCCACCGGGACGAAGCGCACGCGCGTGCCCGGGGACAGCAGCGCGGCCGGCACGCGCGCGTGGTCCCACAGGACGACGTCGGTGCGCCCGATCAGCTGCCAGCCGCCCGGCGAGGAGCGCGGGTACACGCCCGTGTACGCGCCCGCCAGCCCGACCGAGCCCGCCGGGACGGCCGTACGGGGTGTCGCCCGGCGCGGGACGTCGTAGCGCGGCGGCAGTCCGGTCAGGTAGCCGAAGCCTGGCGCGAACCCGCAGAAGGCGACGGTGAATTCGGTGTCCGCGTGGATGCGGACCGCCTCGCGCTCGTCGACGCCCCAGAGCGCGGCGACATCGGCCAGGTCCGGGCCGTCGTAGCGCACCGGGATCTCGATCGCCGCACGCGCGCGTGGGGGAGCGGGTGGTACCTCGGACGCGGTCAGTTCGGAGGCGAGGCGGGCCGGGTCGTCCAGTCCGTCGAGCAGGACCGTGCGGGCCGCGGGGACGATCTCGCGGACCGCCAGCGCGCCCTCCGCGCGGCGGCGCAGCAGCTCCGCGTGCAGCGCCTGCGCCTCCTCGCCTGAGGACACCTCGACGAGCAGGGCGTGGTCACCGACGGGCAGCGCCCTCATACGAAGGCCTCCACCCGCACGCCCGCCGCCTCCAGGCGCGCCCGGACCAGCCGGGCCAGCTCGACGGCCCCCGCCGTGTCCCCGTGCACGCACAGAGAACGCGCGCGTACGTCGATCCGGTTCCCGCAGCGGGAGGTGACCGCTCCGTCGCGGGCCAGGCCCACCGAGCGCTGCACGACCGCCGCCGGGTCGGTCACCACGGCACCCTCCTCGCCGCGCGGCACGAGCGTGCCCTGATCGGTGTACGCGCGGTCGGCGAACGCCTCGGTGACCGTCGGGAGCCCCGCTTCGCCGGCCAGGTCGAGCAGCCGGGAGCCGGGCAGGCCGAGCACCGGCAGCGTGGCGTCCGCGAGCCGCACGCCGGCCACGACCGCGCCGGCCTGCTCCTCGTCGTGCACGACACGGTTGTAGAGCGCGCCGTGCGGCTTGACGTACGCCACGCGCGTGCCCGCCGCCCGCGCGAAGACCTCCAAGGCGCCGATCTGGTACGCCACTTCGGCCGTCAGCTCCGCGGACGGCACGTCCATCGCGCGCCGCCCGAACCCCGCGAGGTCCCGGTAGGAGACCTGGGCGCCGATCCGCACCCCCCGCTCGGCGGCCAGCTCGCATACGCGCCGCATGATGACCGGGTCCCCGGCGTGGAATCCGCAGGCCACGTTGGCGCTGGTGACGACGGACAGCAACTGTTCGTCGTCGGTCAGCCGCCAGTGGCCGAAGCCCTCGCCGAGGTCGGCGTTCAGGTCGATCGCGGTCATGTACCCATTCTCTTCTCAGGCCACGCGGTACTGCTCGTCGCGGGCGTCGGTGAGCAGCATCTGCCCCGGTGCGTGCGTGATGGCGAAGGGCGGGCGCGAGGCCATCACGGCCGCCTGCGGGGTCACTCCGCAGGCCCAGAAGACCGGGATGTCGTCCGGTTCGGCGGCCACCGGGTCACCAAAGTCCGGGCGGTCGAGGTCGCCGATGCCGAGCCCAGCGGGATCGCCGCAGTGCACGGGGCTGCCGTGCACCGCCGGGAGCAGGCTGGTCTCCCGGATCGCCGCCGCCAGCCGCTCCGGCGGCACCGGCCGCATGGACACCACCATCGGTCCGTGCAGCCGTCCCGCCGGGCGGCACTGCCGGCCGGTCACGTACATCGGGACGTTGCGCCCCTGCTCGATGTGCCGGATCGGCACACCGGCCTCGCCCAGCGCCCACTCGAAGGTGAAGCTGCACCCGATCAGGAACGACACCAGGTCGCCGCGCCAGTACGCGCGCACGTCCGTCGGCTCGTCCACCAACTCGCCGTCCCGCCACACCCGGTAGCGCGGCAGATCGGTGCGCAGGTCCGCCCCGTCCGCGAGGACGGTCGTGAAGGAACCGGCGTCGGTGACGTCCAGCACCGGGCAGGGCTTGGGGTTGCGCTGACAGAACAGCAGCATGTCGTACGCCCAGTCCGCGGGCACCGAGATCAGGTTGACCTGGGTGTGGCCCGCCGCGACCCCGGAGGTCGGACCGGTGAGCCCCTTGCGGAACCGGGCCCGGGCGCTTTTCGGGCTCCACGCGTGCGCGTGCTCGTCGACGAGGGTCAGCGGGCGGTCTTCCGTGCGGTTCACGCGAGTTCCCGCCCCTTCGTCTCCGGCAGGCCGAACAGGGCCAGCGCCGCGATGCCGTAGCCGATCGCGCCGAACACCAGCGCGCCGCCCACGCCCCAACTGTCGGCCAGGAAGCCGACCGTGGTGGGGAAGACGGCGCCCACGGCACGCCCGGTGTTGTACGTGAAGCCCTGCCCGGTGCCCCGTACCGCCGTCGGGTACAGCTCGCTCAGGAAGGACCCGAAGCCGCTGAAGATCGCCGACATGCAGAACCCGAGCGGGAAACCGAGCACCAGGAGAAGGCCGTTGGCGCCGTCCGGGATGTTCGCGTACGCCAGGATGCAGATCGCCGAGAGCAGGGCGAACAGCCAGATGTTGCGCTTGCGGCCCAGTCGGTCGGTGAGATAGCCGCCGGTCAGATAGCCGAGGAAGGCGCCGGAGATCAGGAACGTCAGATAGCCGCCGGTGCCGACGACCGACAGGCCACGATCGGTCTTCAGGTACGTCGGCACCCAGGTGGCCAGCGTGTAGTAGCCGCCCTGGACGCCGGTGGAGAGCAGCCCGGCGAAGATCGTGGTGCGCAGCAGACCGGGCTTGAATATCGCGGTGAACGAGCCCTTCTCGGCGCTCTGTTCGCGCACGGCCACCGCCTGCGGGGCGTCGTGCACCCGGCGCCGCATCCAGATCACCAGCAGGGCCGGCAGCGCGCCCGTCCAGAACATGATCCGCCAGGCGAGGTCGTCGCCCGCGAACGAGAACACCAGGGTGTAGACGATCGCGGCAAGGGCCCAGCCCACGGCCCACGAGCTCTGGACTGCGCCGAGGGTGCGTCCTCGGTGCTTGGCGCTCGCGTACTCGGCGACCAGGATCGCGCCGACCGCCCACTCTCCGCCGAAACCGAGGCCCTGGAGGGCCCGGAAGACTAGCAGGGTCTCGTAGTTGGGCGCGAAGCCGCAGGCCACCGTGAAGACGGCGTAGGTGATCACCGTGATCATCAGCGCCTTGACCCGGCCGACCCTGTCCGCGATCACTCCCGCGAGGGCGCCGCCGACGGCGGAGACCACGAGCGTGACGGTCGTGAAGAGGCCGGTCTGGCCGCTGTCCAGGCCGAAGTACGCGGCCAGCGCGACCATGCTCAGCGGGAGCGTGAAGTAGTCGTACGAGTCCAGGGCATAGCCGCCGAAGGCGCCCGCGAAGGCGCGGCGGCCGCGCGGACCGAGGTCCCGCAGCCAGTCCAACGCGCCGTCCTGCTCGGCGAGTTCACCGGTCGGTGGGTCGGTGGCCAGGGACTGGGGTGGAGGAGTCGTGCTCATGGGCACCTCGCAGTGGGAGGACGAAGGGTGCGTGATTGAGCCGTGCGGTGAGGAGCACCTTAGAGAATCGTTCAACGATTGAGCAAGGGGTGTGTTGTTTCGTTCTCGTGTCTGCGGTTGAATTCCGGGCATGGCAGAGCAGTTGAGCGAACTGGCCGACGACCGTGCCCTCCTGGGCCGCACCAGCACGGCCGAACGGGTCTCGGACGTCCTCAGGAGCCGCATCGCCGAGGGCTACTTCCCGCCCGGCACCCGGCTGTCGGAGGACAGCATCGGGGGCGCGCTCGGGGTCTCCCGCAACACCCTGCGCGAGTCGTTCCGGCTGCTCACCCATGAACGCCTGCTCGTCCACGAACTGAACCGGGGCGTCTTCGTCCGGGTCCTGAGCGTCGAGGACGTCGAGGACATCTACCGCACCCGCGCCCTCGTCGAGTGCGCCGTCGTGCGCGGCCTCGGCGAGCCGCCGTACGCCCTCGACGCCCTCGCCGCGGCGGTCGACGAGGGGCGGACCTCGGCCCGCGAAGGTGACTGGAAAGCGGTGGGTACGGCCAATATCCACTTCCACCGCGAGCTCGTGGCCCTGGCCGGAAGCGACCGCACCGACGAGCTCATGCGCAGCGTCTTCGCCGAACTGCGCCTCGCCTTCCACCTCGTGGACGACCCGCGCCGCCTGCACGAGCCGTACCTGGCCCGCAACCAGCAGATCCACGAGGCGCTCCAAAGCGGCGACAAGGGCGAGGCCGAAAAGCTGCTGTCGGTCTACCTCGGCGACTCCCTGGAACGCGTGGTCGAGGTGTACCGGCGGAGGGTCGGCGACGGAAACACTCCGTAGTGGCCTGGTCGCACGGTGACACCGGTGTGGTGATCCGAGTCGTTTGGGTCGATGTCAGACCGAGGACCTAGTCTGTGCACCGTGACTTCGCCTGCATCGACGGACAGCGTTCCGCCCCAGCTCAGCGCGGGGCCGCGCCCCGCACCGGGCCCGGCCGCCGACGAGGGACTGGCGCGGCGGCTGCGCGCGCTCGCCTGCACCGCGCCGCTGCACGACCTCGACGTGCGCAAGGCCAACCTCGCGGGCGAGTACTCGGTGTACGGCATGGCGGAGGTGGCCCTCGCCGCCATCGACCTGGTCACCCTGAACATGGACTTCGACACGGGCGCCGACCACGACCAGATAGTGGCCAGGCTCATCCCGCGCATCGCCGCCCAGGCTCCCCAGCGCCCCGTCGCCGAGCACGAGCGCGTGGCCCGCTGGGTCCTGGAGAACCTGATCAACGTCGGCAGCGTCGACCGCGGCTTCCGCGCGATGTACGGCACGTTCACGCCGGAGGGCAACTACGTCCGCCGCGACTACGACTTCAAACTGATCGAGGAGGTGCCGGGCCCCGGCGGCACGGTCTACCTCCGCACCACCGACGAAGCCGTCAACGTCCTGGTCGGCGCCCTCGACACGGACGTCACCAGCGCCCAGATCGCCGCCGAGGTCAAGCTGGAGGTCCTGATCAACCGGGGCCGGCTCGCCGACGCCCAACTCGCCGCCGAGCAGGCCCGCTACCGGACCGTGCAGTACTCGGAGACGCTGCGCCGCGCCCTGGACGCCACCCGGCGCAACGTGCGCGCGGTGGACTGGCTCAACTCCGTGCCCGACATGATCGCCGAGGCCCTCGACCACGTGGCCGACCGCTACCGCCACGAGAACGCGATCCTCACCAACATCCGCAAGGCACGCGACGAGACGGAGGACGCCGAGCACAAGCGGCGCGCCGCCGAGCTCGTCGACATCGTCAAGGACTGCATCCGCCGCCATACGCAGTTGCAGTCGCGCCTGCTGGAGGCGGGCCCTCTGTTCCGCGCCGAGCAGGACCGCCAGGCGTTCGGGACGCCGATGGTGTCCTCCGGGATAGACCTCTACGGGCATCTCGTCGCGCCCGTGCTGCCGTTGCCCCTTGAGCAGGCCGTCCGGGTCACGGACGCCTTCTTCGCGCGGGGGACCGGGCTGCGTACACCGGCATCCGTTCGGGTCGGTGACCTCGTCGACATACTGCTGACGCCGCCGGTGGAGCGGGAGCATCTCGGCGCGGAGATGCCGGAGCCGGACCTCATCGCCACACCCGACGACAGCCGCTTCAGCGAGGAACAGCTCGCGGTGGCCAAGGAGTTGCTGGACCTGCCCGCGGACGCGCCGCGCCGGCTGTCGGGGCTGCTCGCCGAGGCCCGGCGCCAGGATCCGGAACTGCCGTACCTGGTGGCGCTGTTGGCGGTCCACGCGGCCAGCCCGGCGGTGGGCACCGCCTATCGGCAGGGCGAGGAGAAGCTGTTGTTCGCCGTGGACGACGGCACGGAGCTGGACGACCCGGAGTTCGGCGGGGCCGATCTCATCGTCGGCACGGCCCTGCTCGACTCGGCGGGAATGGCCGCGGACAGGACGGAAGCGGCATGAGCCGGACCGGAAACCGTATGCGTAGGCACCAGCAGAACAGCGACAGGGGGTACCGACCGTGAGCGAGATCGCCGACCGGAGTGAGCCGGACGTCGCCGCCGCACCGGCGAGCGCCGCCGTCACGCCCGCCGACGCCGCCGACGCGGCCCGGCTCGTCGCGTTCGGGCTGCAGCCGAAGGTGCAGCCCGCGCGCGACCAGGAGTACGCGGAGCTGCTGCGCCGCTACCGCGAGGACCCGCCGTTCGCCCGTCTCGCGGACGCCGTGGCCGCCGGGCTCGGCCTGGTGGTCCTGGAGGTGTCCCCGCGCGCGGGGATGGCGGTGACCGCCGCCGAGGACTCGGTGTTCGCCGTGCGCATGGGCGACTACGCGCGTCGCACGTCCGCCGACGGCAGCGACCGGTTCCTGCATGGCCTCGCCCATCTCGCCCTCGCCGCCATGGCGTTCCCGCGGCCCGAGGACCTCGCCGACGACGGCTACATCGGGCGCGTGACGGTCAACGGCGTCGACACCTTCGTACGGCAGGCCTGTCGGCGGCTTGAGGAGCGGGCCGAGGAGCACGGGGAGAACACCGATCCGGCGACCGACGCGCCCGGACTGGAGGCCGCCTGGCGGGTCTGGGCCAGACGCAGTGCCGCCGGCGCCACCAAGGACGCGCGCAGACTCGCCGGTTCGACCACCGGCATCGTCGGCAAGGCCGCCGCCTTCCTCACCGACTCCGGCTTCCTCCAGCGCACCGGCGACGACCACGGCGGCACCTACCGCACCACGGCCCGCTACCAGCTCCAGGTACGGGACATGGCCGGCACCGCGGCCCTGGCCGAACTCCTCGAACTGGGCGTCGTCCCGGTGACCGACGGCACCCCCACACTGCTGCCCGCCGAGGACACCGACGCGTCGGAGCTGGTGGCCGACGCCGGACTGCCGTTCCACTCCTGAACCCCCCTGCCCTGCCGAAGACTTACGAGAGTCCGCCATGTACGAGCTGTCCAGGGTCCGCCTCTACTCGATCGGACCCGCCGGTGCGCGTTACGCCGACACCGTGCTTGACCTGCGCGGAGTCGGCCAGCCCGTGCCCGACCCCGCGCCCACCCAGGCGGAGTTCTTCGCGGACGAGCCCGTCGGCCCGCCGCGCCGCCCCGCGCCCGCCGGCGTGCTCTTCCTGGAGAACGGCGGCGGCAAGTCGGTCCTGCTGAAGCTGATCTTCTCCGTGATGCTGCCGGGCCACCGCAACACCCTGGGCGGCGCCAGCTCCGGCGTGCTGCGCAAGTTCCTGCTCGCCGACGACTGCGGGCATGTCGCGCTGGAGTGGCAGCACACGCTGACCGGCGAGTGCGTCGTCGTCGGCAAGGTGAGCGAGTGGCGCGGGCGTCAGGTCTCCAACGACCCGCGCAAGTTCGCCGAGGCCTGGTACTCCTTCCGGCCGGGGCCCGGACTGAGCCTCGACAACCTGCCCGTGGCCGAGGCGACTTCCGTACGCCCGCCCGTCGAAGGCGCCTCCGGAGCGCAGGGGCGCCGGCGCACCATGAAGGGCTTCCGGGACGCCATCACGGAGGCGACCAAGGCGTATCCGCACCTGGAGGTGCACTGGGAGGAGATCCACGACCGCTGGATCGAGCACCTCGGCGACCTCGGCCTGGACCCCGAACTCTTCCGCTACCAGCGGGAGATGAACGCCGACGAGGGCGAGGCCGCAGGCCTCTTCGCGGTCAAGAAGGACTCCGACTTCACCGACCTGCTGCTGCGCGCGGTCACCGACACCCGGGACACGGACGGACTCGCCGACCTGGTCGGCGGGTTCGGCAACAAGCTCGGGCGACGAGCCGAGCTGATCGCCGAACGCGAGTTCACCGCGGGCTCGGTCGACCTGCTCGGACGGATCGTGGAGGCCGCCGAGGCGCGGGCACGCGCGCGTGACATCCACGCCGCCGCCGAGCGCCGTACCCGCACGCTGGCGCGGAGGTTGTCCGCGCGGGGAGGGCAGGAGCGGGTACGCGCCGCCGAACTCGCCCAGCGCGTCACCGAGACCGCGTACACGGTCACCCAGTCGGAGGCGGCCCGAGAGCGCAGCGCGCTGATCGCCGCCGAACTCGCCTACCGCAACGCCTCGTTGGCGCTCGCAGTGGCGGAGAAGTCGGCCGCCGCGCAGAAGCGCGAGCTGGCCGACGCGCGCACCCTGCACTCCGCCTGGCAGGCCGCCGAGGCCGTGCTGCGCCACCGCGCCGCCGCCGACCGCGGCGCACGCGTGGCCGCCGCCATCCAGGAGGCCGAACGGGACGCGGCCCCCGCGCTCGCCGCCCGCGCCAAGGCCGCGGTGGATCTCGTACGGGCCCTGCACGGGGCCGCCGAGGGCGCCGAGAACCTCGCCAACGAGGAGGAGGAGCGGTCCGGCTCGCTCCAGGAGGTCGGCGAGTCGGCGCACCGGGACGCGACCGCCGCCGCGACCCAGGCGCAGCGCGCCCGCAGCGAGGTCGGGCATCTGCGCCAGCGGCTGAGCGAGGTCGAGCAGGAGACCGCGGAGGCGGTGCGGGCCGGCTGGCTCGACGACAGCGCGCCCGACGCCGACCCGGCCCGGGCCGCCCTCGCGGCCAGCGATGCCGAGAAGTCGGCCGTCACCGCCTGGGACGCGGCCCGCGAGGCCTCCCGCAGGGCCACCGAGCACGCGCGTGAGGCGGCCTCCGCCGAGTCCCGCGCCGAGCTGACGGCGGCCCGCGCGGCGGACGCGGCGACGGCTGCCCGACGGTCGTACGAGGCCGAGCGCCGGATCGCCGAGGCGCTGGCCGGGGAGGAGCGTCTCGCCGAGTTGCTGAGCCTGTCGGGCACCGGCCCGCGGACCGCGGTCCCGCACCCCCGGAATGAGGTGGAGGACGCCGAAGCGCCCTTCACGCCCGAGGAACTCGACCGGTTCGCCGACGAGTTGCGCGAACTCCTCGACGACTCCGTCTCCGCCGCCGAACGGCAGCTGTTCGAGCTGCGTACGGCCGCCGCCGACGACTCCCGGATCCTCGGCGCCCTCGGTGACGGCGGGCTGCTGCCGCCTGGACCCGACGTGCTGGCCACCGTGGAGTTCCTCGGCGAGCGCGGCATCCCGGCGCTGCCCGGCTGGCGCTATCTCGCCCAGGCCGTCGACCCCGCCGACCACGCGCGCGTGCTGGCCGCACGCCCCGAACTCGTCGACGGCGTGATCATCACCGACCCCGACACGCACGCGCGTGCCCGTGACGCCCTCGGCGACGCTGCGCTGCTGCCGCGCTCGGCCGTGGCCGTCGGCACCGCGGCCGCCCTGCTCGCACCGACGCCGCCCGACGACGGCACCCCGGGCGACGTCTTCCTCGTACCGCCGAACCCGGCCATGCACGACGAGCACGCGGCCGACGAGGAGCGGCAGGCGCTGCGCGGGCGGGCGACCGAGCGGGACGAGGAGATCCGGACGCTCGCCGCGCGGCTCGGCAAGGACCGGGAGCTGGCGGCACGGCTCGCGTCGTGGCGCACCGGCTGCCCGGCCGGACGGCTCGTGGAGTTGGCGCAGGCCTCGCACGACGCGGGCGTGTTCGCCGAGGAGTCCGAGGCCGAGCTGGCCGAGGCGCGTACCGCGCGGGCCGAGGCCGACGAGGCCGCCGCCGAGACCGGGCAGGTCCGGGACGAGCGGCAGGAGGCCGCGCAGAAGGCCCGGCGCGCCGCCGACGCCCTCGCCGGGCTCGCCAGGCAGCCGGGCGTGGCAGTGGCTCAGGTCGTGGGCGACCGGGACCGTCTCCAGGTGCTCCAGGACCGTCGGGCCGCCGTACCAGTCCATGTTCGC
>NZ_JBSFLV010000170.1:0-18255 GCF_053599215.1 Streptomyces sp. NPDC001002
GTCGGCGAGCTCCTCGAAGGCGCGGTCCATCGCCTCGTCGTCGATGCCGTGCGCGATCGTCACATGAGGGTGGTACGGGAACTGCAGTTCGCGTGTGCCGCCCTGAGGCGGGCCACCACCGGCGCGTCCGTCTCCGGGGTGTACGCGTACGCCGGGCAGCCCGCTGTGGTCGGGAGGCCGTGTACGTCGATGTTGCCCTTGGCTGCGAACAGGCGGCCCGCGAGAGGGAGTTGTTCGCCGGATGCCACTCGCTCGTCGATCGACCGGGCCTCTGCCTCGACCTCCGCCCTGGGGCGCAGGTCGATCCAGATCTCCGGGCGGTCCACGTCCGCGATGCGGTCGTACGCGGCGCCGACCCGGGACACAGTGCTGGACATACGTGCTCCTCGACTATCGGTTCGTGGCCGGGGCGAGGACGACCAGTGCCGTCCCCGCCTCCACCTGGTCGCCCGGCCTGGCCAGGATCTCCGCCACCACGCCGTCGACCGGCGCGTGCACCCTGGACTCCATCTTCATCGCCTCCAGTGCCAGGAGCGGCTGGCCCGCCGTCACCTCGTCACCGGCTTCCACGTTCAACTGCCATACGGAGGCCGCGAATTCGGCCTCTATCAGTCGGCCGCCCGGTGGCACGGTCACCTCGGCCTGGGGCGCGGCCGGTGCGGAGGCCGCCTCGGCGCGGGCGAATTCGCCGGCCGCCTCCCAGGCGTCCCGCTCGGTCGAGAAGGCCGCCTGCTGTCGTGACCTGAACTCCGCTATGGAATCGGCGCGTTCGGCGAGGAAGCCCTCGTACGCGGCCAGCGAGAAGGTGCCCTCCTCGATGCGCGGCACGAAGCGGCCGGAGGTGATGTCGGCTCGGAGGTCGAGGAGTTCGTCCGCGTCGACCGGGTACCACTTGATGCGGTCGAAGAAGCGCAGCAGCCAGGGCGAGCCCGGCTCGAAGGCGCCGCGCTGCTGCCAGCCCGACCACACCTGGGTCGTCCGGCCCACGAACTGGTAGCCGCCGGGGCCCTCCATGCCGTAGATGCAGAGGTAGGCGCCGCCGATGCCTACGGAGTTCTCGGCCGTCCAGGTGCGGGCCGGGTTGTACTTGGTCGTCACCAGGCGGTGGCGGGGGTCGAGCGGGGTGGCGACCGGGGCGCCCAAGTAGACGTCCCCCAGGCCCAGTACGAGGTATTCGGCGTCGAAGACCGTGCGGTAGACGTCGTCGACCGAGTCCAGGCCGTTGACGCGGCGGATGAACTCGATGTTCCAGGGGCACCAGGGGGCGTCGTCGCGGACGCCCGCCATGTAGCGGGCGATGGCCTCGCGGGTGGCCGGGTCGTCCCAGGAGAGGGGGAGGTGGACCGTGCGGGAGGGGACGATCAGTTGGTCCGTGGGTGGGAGGGCTGCCGCTATCTCCCTTGCGGAGGCGAGGAGTTCGGCTTGGGGGAGGCGGGTCGGGTCCGTCTGGATCTGGAGGGAGCGGATGCCGGGGGTGAGGTCCGTGACGCCCTCGAAGTCGGCCTCCGACACCGCCTCCATCAGGGCGTGGACTCGCATGCGCTGCGCCAAGTCGAGCTGCATGGGGCCGAATTCGACCAGTAGGTTGTCGTCGCCGCTGCGGCGGAAGGTGACGTCTCCGTCCCGGGCGAGGATTCCGCCGTCCACGATGTCGGTACGGGGCGAGCCGTCGACGTTCACCGGGCGGAAGCGGACCGTGTCACCGGGCCTGAACTGGCCTAGTTTCCAGCGCTCTTGGCTGATGACCGTCGCCGGACAGACGAAGCCGCCGAGGGACGGGCCGTCGGGTCCCAGGAGTACCGGCATGTCGCCCGTGTAGTCGACCGCGCCGACCGAGTACGGGGTGTCGTGGATGTTGGACGGGTGCAGGCCTGCTTCGCCACCGTCGGTGCGCGCCCAGCGCGGCTTCGGGCCGACCAGGCGGACGCCCGTGCGCGCTGAGTTGAAGTGGACCTTCCAGTCGGCCGCGTAGAAGTCGCGGATGTCGTCCTCGGTGAAGAACTCCGGTGCCGCGTGCGGGCCTTCGACGGCACCGACCTGCCAGACGGCGGCGAAGTCCGGGCGCTCGGTCACCGCCACCGGGGCGCCCTCGGTGACCGCGCCGCCGTGCAGGACGTCACCCGTGCGCAGCGCCCGGCCGCCGTGGCCGCCGAACCTGCCCAGCGTGAAGGTGCTCGCGCTGCCGAGGAAGGCAGGGACGTCCAGGCCGCCGCCCGCGAACAGGACGTACGTCCGCAGGCCGTGCTGCGACGGGGTGCCGATCTCCAGGACGGCTCCGGGCGGGACCGTCACCGGCTCCCACTGCGCGACCGGCGTGCCGTCGACCGTCACCGGCGCCGGGGCGCCCGTCACGCAGACCGTGGTCGCGTGCGTGAACCTCAACGTCGGCCCCTGGAGCGTGCATTCGAGGCCCGGCGCGCCCTCCGGATTGCCCAGGGCCCGGTTGCCGAGCCGGAAGGAGCGGTCGTCCATCGGGCCGCACGGGGGCACGCCGACCTGCCAGTAGCCGGTGCGGCCCGGCCAGTCCTGGACCGTGGTGAGCGTGCCGCCGGTGACCACCTCGACGCGCGGGGTCGGGTCGGTCACCGCAGCAAGGGTGGCCGTGGAGTGCGTGGCCGCGCCGAAGTCCCGGTCGGCCAGTGCCGCCCGGACCAGGCCCAGGTTGGTCTCGATGCCGTCGACCCGGGTGCGGGCCAGCGCCTCGTCCAGGCGGCGCAGGGCGTGGGCGCGGTCGGGGCCGTACGCGATGACCTTCGCGAGCATCGGGTCGTACGACGTCGTCACCTCGGTACCGGTCTCCACCCAGCCGTCCACGCGGACGCCCGTCGGGAACTCCACCCGGGTCAACAGACCCGCGCTGGGCCGGTGTTCGCGGGACGGGTCCTCGGCGTAGAGGCGGGCCTCGACGGCATGGCCGTGCGGGGGGCCCGGGTCACGGACGACGTCACGGTCGCCGCCGGCCAGGCGGACCATCCAGGCGACCAGGTCGACGCCGTAGATCTCCTCGGTGACCGGATGTTCCACCTGGAGGCGGGTGTTGACCTCCAGGAAGTAGGCCGCCTCGCGGGCCGCGTCGTAGACGAACTCGACGGTGCCGGCCGAGCGGTAGCCGACGGAGGCGCACAAGTCGCGCGCGGAGGCGGAGAGTTGGGTGCGGACGTGGTCGGGCAGGTCCGGGGCCGGGGCCTCCTCGACGACCTTCTGGTTGCGGCGCTGGAGGGAGCAGTCGCGGTCGCCGAAGGTGACGACCTTGCCCTCGCCGTCGCCGAAGACCTGCACCTCGACATGGCGGGCGTGCTCCACCAGGCGTTCCAGGAAGACGCCGGCGGAGGAGAAGGAGGCGGCGGCGACCCGCTGCACCCGCTCCCAGGCGTCGGTCAGTTCGGCGGCCGATCGGCATGCCGACATGCCGATACCGCCACCGCCGCCGGTCGCCTTCAGCATCACGGGGTAGCCGATCAGCGTGGCTTGGGCGAGCGCCTCGTCCAGGTCGGCCAACAGGCCTGTGCCCGGTGCCAGTTGGACCCCAGCCGCCTCGGCCGCCGCCCGTGCCGTGTGCTTGGCGCCGAACAGCTCCAGCTGCTGCGGAGTCGGTCCGACGAACACGATCCCGGCGTCCTCGCAGCGCCGCGCGAAGGCCGCGTCCTCGGACAGGAAGCCGTAGCCCGGGTGGATGGCGCCGGCGCCCGCGTCCTTGGCGGCCTTCAGCACCAGGTCGGCGTCGAGATACGACTCCTTCGCGGGCGCCGGGCCGAGCCGGACCGCCTCGTCGGCGAGCCGGACGTGCGGGGCCGAGCGGTCGGGGTCGGAGTACACGGCGATCGTGCGCAGGCCGAGTTCGCGGGCGGTGCGGATGATGCGGACCGCGATCTCGCCGCGGTTGGCGACCAGGAGGGTGTCGAAGGCGAGGGGCGCGGTGCCGGAGGCGGGGTTCATGTCGGGGGTGGGGCTCATGCCGGGTGCAGGGATCATGCCGGTGCTCCGGTGATCGTCATCTCCACCGCCGTCGGGTCGAAGCCGTTGCAAGGGTTGTTGATCTGGGGGCAGTTGGAGACCAGGACCAGGACGTCGCGTTCGGCCCGCAGGGTCAGTTTCAGACCGGGGGCGGAGATGCCGTCGACGATGCCGAGGGTGCCGTCCTGCTCGACCGGCACGTTCATGTACCAGTTGATGTTGGAGACCAAGTCCCGTTTGCCCAGGCCGTACTTGGCGCCCTCGGCGAGGAAGTTGTCCACGCACGCGTGCTGCGACCAGGTGTGGTGGCCGTAGCGCAGGGTGTTGGACTCCTTGGAGCAGGCGCCGCCGACCGTGTCGTGCCGGCCCACCTCGTCGTCGGTCACGGTCATCAGCGGTGTGTGCTCGTTGGACATCAGCACGCTGCCGGTGGTGAGGAAGAGGTTGCCCTGGGCCTGGATGGTGTCGGGGGCGCTGTAGCGGACCGACGTGTCGTGGGCGTCGTAGACGAGGAAGTCGACGGCCTGGTTGCCGTGCAGGTCGGTGACGGTGAGCGTCTCGCCCGCGCGGACGAAGGCGGACCAGGCGGCCCGGGCCGGCACTTCCACGGTCTTCACGGGTGTCTCCACGGTCGTCATGCGAGCTCCCTCGCGGCGAGGAAATCGGCGGTGTTCAGGAAGGCGCGGCGGCCCTCGGGGGAGGCGTCCCACAGCGGGTCGCCCGGCGTGGTCGGCGCGGCGCGCCAGGCCAGGACCTCCAGCGGGGTGCTGACGTACTCGGGGCGCGGGTCGGCCGGGTGCGGCACGTTGGCGATGAGCACGGTGACGTCCTGCTCGGCGCGCAGGGTGACGCTGCCGCCGGGGCCGGTGGAGCCGGTGAAGTCGAGGGCGCCGTCCTCGGTGATCCGTACGCCCTGGAAGAAGGAGAGCGAGGGTGGCAGATCGCGGGGTTCGAGGCCGTTCTTGGCGGCCGCCAGCTTGAACAGCTCGCGTCCGGCGGGGGATGGGGACTGCGGGGTGCCGTCGCCGTACCGCTCGGTGTTGCGGACCAGGGTGGAGGTCCCGCACAGCGCGTCGTGGCGGCCGGAGGTGTCGGTGACCACGCTCGCGAGGACGCGGCCCTGGTCGGACAGGAGCAACTGCCCCTCGCCCAGGTAGGCGTTCCACTGGACCTTCACCGTGTCGGCGACGTTGAGCCGCTCCCAGGGCCGGTCGGCCGCGTACAGCAGCAGGTGCGCGCAGGCGTCGCCCTGGAGGTCGGTCAGGCGCAGTTCGGTGCCGCGGGCCAGCACGCGGTGCGTGTAGTTGCCGCCCGCGACCGTCTCGGCCCACACCAGGTGGCCGGCCGCGCAGGGCGGGTCGGGCCAGTCGGCGGCCGGCACGACGGGCATGGCCTCGGCGCGGGTGCCCTCCTGGGCGCGGGCGTGGGCGCGGGCTCCGTAGGTGGTACCTGTCGCCATCGCGGGACCTCCGACTCCGGGGTTGGCTCGTGGGGGTGTCTTTGTGCCGGGGCTCTGTTCTGGAGCCCTGTTCTGGTGGCTCTGCTCCGGGGCTATTTCTGTCGCTCGACAGAAATTAGGAGGCGGGCGGGTCGCCGGGATTGCCCGCGTGTTGCCGCTCGGTTACCGAGCCCTCACCAAGATCGCCCCGAGGTCGCCGCGGGGTGCCGTGTGCGAGGATCGAAAGCATGGGAGCGACAGGTGGACGCCGGGTCGGCCGGCCGCGCGCCGCGCAGCGGCCGGACAGCGGACTCCAGCCGCGCGACGAACTGCTCACCGCCGCCGCCGAGTTGTTCACCACCCGCGGGTACGCCGCCACCACCACCCGCGCGGTCGCCGAGCGTGCCGGCATGCGGCAGGCGTCGATGTACCACTACGTCTCCGGCAAGGAGGAACTGCTCGCCGAGCTCCTGGAGTCCACGGTCACGCCCTCGCTGACGTACGCCCGTGAGCTGCTGGCCGATGACGTGACCCCGGCCGGGGACCGGCTGTGGGAGCTGTGCCGGACCGACGTGGAGCTGCTGTGCGGCGGCCCGCACAACCTCGGCGGCCTCTATCTGCTGCCCGAGGTGCGCGCCGAGCGGTTCGCGGGATTCCACGCCGTGCGCGCCGAACTCAAGGACGCCTACCGGCAGTTGCTCGCCGCGACCGAGGCCGGGGGCGCGCTCGCCAAGAGCGAGCTGGATCTGCGTACGGACCTGTTGTTCGGGTTGATCGAGGGCGTGATCCTCGTGCACCGCTCGGATCCGGAGCGGCCGGTGTCCGCCTTTGCCGAAGCGACCGCCGACGCGGCTCTGCGCATCGCCGGAATCTGACCTTCACTCGTCACGGTGAGTGGTTTTCGTATGCCTGTACGCCGTAACCGAACGTGTGCGAGTGGCGGCTCTGCGTGTAAATGCAGCCGAGAGTACTCCTGTTGCGTGGGCGATTTCAGGTGGTTGCTGAATATGACACGGCGATGATCCGGTCGGACTAAGCTCGCCCGCAGCGCACCGAGTTGAGGTGTATTCGTGCGCTTGTTCCCCATATGTGCGACTCCCCCCGTCGATTTGTTTCAGAGGGCCTACATGGTGAGTGTTCAATCCCCTCCCGGGCGCCGTGAACTTCCTTACGCGCGCGTGCTGTTGCTGCCTGCCATAGCGATGGCCGCGGCGACCGGAGCCGCCGTCGCCGTGGTGACCGAGCCGGCCCGCACGGCCGTCGGCTGGTGCGGCGCCGTCGCCACGCTCCTGGTGATCGCGACGGCGGCCGAAGCGGTACGCCGCGGCCGAGCCCTGCGGAACCTGCGCGAGGAGAGCGGCCGTAACACTGCGTATCTGGAACGGCGGATCTCCCTGCACGAGCAGGAGATGCTCCGCTTCGCCTACGAGATCGTGCCCGCCGGGCTCCAGCGGATGCGGGCCGGGAATTCCCCCGGAGAGGTGATTCGCCAACTCGGCGACATCGACCCCTCCTACCCCCGGCTCCCCGAAGCACAGGTGAAGGTGCTGAAGACGGTGCTCGACATCATCGACCGCGAGGAGGCCATCCGGGACTCCTCGCAGCGCTCCTTCGTCGATGTCGCCCGCCGCGTCCAGGCGATCGTCCACCAACAGGCCAAGGAACTCCGGGAGATGGAGGAGGACCACGGCCGCAACCCGGAGGTCTTCGACGACCTCCTGCGCATCGACCACGGCACCGCGCTGATCGGCCGTCTCGCCGACTCCGTCGCCGTGCTCGGCGGCGGCCGCCCCGGCCGTCAGTGGCCGGCACCGGTGACCCTCTACAGCACGCTGCGCGGTGCCATGTCCCGCATCCTGGAGTACCGGCGCATCTCGCTGGACTCCATCGCCCACGTCAACATCCGCGGCATCTCCTGCGAGCCGGTCATCCACGCCTGCGCCGAACTCCTCGACAACGCCACGCGCTACTCGCCGCCGCAGACCAAGGTGCACGTCACCGCCACCGAGGTGCAGACCGGCGTCGCCATCGAGATCGAGGACGCCGGCGTCAGCCTCAGCGAGGAGGCCCGCGCCAAGACCGAGGCCATGCTGGAGCGCGCCAAGGCCGGCGTCGACCTCCAGGACCTCGGCGAGAACCCGCGCCTGGGCCTCGCCGTCGTGGGCCGCCTGTGCAAGGCGTACGACATGCAGATCTCGCTGCGCTCCTCGGCGTACGGCGGTGTCCGTGCCGTCCTCATCGTGCCGCGCGTGATGATGACCACCGATCCCGCGCCCGGCCTCGCCCACGGCGTGGGCGCCACCGGCTCGCCCAGGCCCGAACTCGGCGCGCTCGAAGGTCCCAAGCGCGCGCCGAAGAAGCGGCGCCCCACCAGTCCGCGCATCCCGGCCGGCGTGTCCATGGAGGACGAGGTCCCCGAGGTCACCGAATGGACCGCCGGCGGCCTGCCGCAGCGCCGCAGCCGGGTCAAGACCCCGCTGCACGTGCGGCTCGCCGAACAGGCCGCCATCGAACGGGCCGAGCGGGAGGGCACCCCGACCGTCTGGTCCACGCCCAAGCCCGAGCCCGAGCCGGAGAAGAAGGACGAACCCGAACCCGGCCTGTGGGTCGAGGCGTTCTGGGACGGACTCAAAGGCATGCCGGACCCGTTCGACACCCCCCAGCCGACCAACGAGCCGGCCCGTGTTGAGGCCGACGACGAGAGGGACCCCAAGTGATCCAGCAGCGAGCCAACTTCGACTGGATGCTCAAGGATCTCGCCGACGGAGTACCGGGCATCGAGATGATCGTGGTGCTCTCCGCCGACGGCCTGCGCATCGCTCGCTACGGCGGTGATCCCGACGCGGCCGACCGCGTCGCCGCGGCCTGCGCGGGGCTGCAGAGCCTGGCGGGTGCCGTGGCCCAGGAGATCCCGGACAGCGACGGCCGGATGAAGCTGGTCATCATCGAGATCAACGGCGGCTACTTCTACCTGATGGCCGCGGGCGCCAACGCCTACCTCGCGGTCCTCTCCGACGTGGTCGCCGAACCCGGACTGATGAGCAACCGCATGCGCGACCTCGTCGTGCGCATCGGAGCCCACCTCACCAGTCCGCCCAGGCGCAACGGGCAGACCGTATGACTCCTCCGCAACGCCGACGGCGATATCGCAAGGAAGAACCGCCCTCCAAACCGCCCCTCGAACCGCCCCTCAAATCCAAAGAGTTCGGCGAGAGCAACGCGGCCAAACAGGGCGACGAGGGTGAACAGGGCGACCGGAAGGCGCCGGAACGGCTGTACGTGGTCGCCGGACGGGACGGCGAGCGCGCCGACCTCGACCTGGTCACCCTCATCGTGGCGGACTCCGATCCGTCGCCCTCCTCCACGCCCGAGGAGACGACGATGCTCCGGCTCTGTTCCGCCCCGCTCTCGGTGGCCGAGCTCTCGGCGTATCTCAGCCTGCCGTTCAGCGTGGTGACCGTGCTGCTCACCGAGATGCTGACGGCCGGACTGGTGGTGGCGCGCGCCCCGATCGTCCGGCAGGCGCTCCCCGACCGTTCCCTTCTCGAAGCGGTGATGCATGGACTTCAAAGGCTCTGACACCGTCCCGGGCCCACGCACCGAGGACCACCTGCCGCACACGGCCCAGGCCGCGGCGAAGATCGTGATCGTGGGCGGCTTCGGAGTCGGCAAGACGACCATGGTCGGCTCGGTCAGCGAGATCAGGCCGCTGACCACCGAGGAGACCATGACGCAGGCCGGCGTCGGGGTCGACGACAACTACGGCTCCGAGACCAAGACGGCCACCACCGTCGCCATGGACTTCGGCCGCATCAGCATCACCGAGAAACTGGTGCTGTACCTCTTCGGCACACCGGGCCAGGAGCGCTTCTGGTTCCTGTGGAACGGCCTGTTCGAGGGCGCGCTGGGCGCGGTCGTGCTCATCGACACCCGCCGCCTCGAAGTCAGCTTCGACGTCATAGGGCGACTGGAGGAGCGTGGCGTGCCGTTCGTCGTCGCCGTCAACTCCTTCCCGGACGGCCCCCGTTACCCCGTCGAGGATCTGCGCGCGGCGCTCGACCTGGCGGAGGACATCCCGATCATCGAGTGCGACGTGCGCCGCCGGGCCTCCAGCCGGGACGTCCTGATGACCCTCATGCGCTTCCTGCACTCGCTCGCCATGACGGGCGCGCTCACCTGACCCCCCGATTCCGCCCGACCCCCCAGACAACGGATCCCCTTCGGAGCGACCACCGTGACGCCTGAACCCCACTCCCTCACCGGTACGGACGACCCCGCGCTCGGCCCGCCGCCCGGCTGTCCCGCCCACAACCGCGGCCCCGGGGGACTGCACCGGCTCTACGGTCCCGAGGCGGAGGACCTGGCCTCCCTGTACGAGCAACTGCGCGAGGAGCACGGCCCGGTGGCGCCCGTACTGCTCCACGACGACGTGCCGATGTGGGTGGTGCTCGGGCACACCGAGAACCTCCATGTGGTGCGTACGCCCTCGCAGTTCTGCCGGGACAGCCGCATCTGGTCCCCGCTCCAGGAGGGCATGGTCAAGCCCGACCACCCGCTGATGCCGCACATCGCCTGGGAGCCGATCTGCTCCTACGCGGAGGGCGACGAACACCTGCGGCTGCGCGGCGCGGTCACCGGCGCCATCTCGACCATCGACCACCGCGGCACCCGCCGGCACATCAACCGCGCCACCCAGCGCCTGGTCAACCAGTTCTGCGAGACCGGCCGCGCCGACCTCGTCAGCGACTTCGCCGAGCACCTGCCGATGGCCGTGATGTGCGAGATCCTCGGCATGCCCGAGGAGTACAACGACCGGATGGTGCAGGCCACCCGCGACATGCTCAAGGGCACCGAGACCGCGATCGCCAGCCACGGCTACGTCCTCGGCGCGCTGCAACGGCTGACCGTGCGCCGCCGCCAGCAGCCCGAGGAGGACTTCGCCAGCCAGCTCATCGGCCACCCGGCCAGGCTCACCGACGACGAGGTCACCAAGCACCTCTGGGTCGTCCTCATGGCCGCGTACGAGGCCACCGTCAACCTCATCGCCAACGTGCTGCGCATGGTCCTGACCGACCCGCGCTTCCGGGCCCAACTCAGCGGCGGCCAGATGACGGTGCCCGAGGCGGTCGAGCAGTCCCTCTGGGACGAGCCGCCGTTCAGCACCGTCTTCGCCTACTACGCCAAGCACGACACGGAGTTGGGCGGCCAACGCATCCGCAAGGGCGACGGACTGCTCTTCGGCGTCGCGCCGGGCAACGTCGACCCGCGTGTGCGTCCCGACCTCGCCGCCAACATGCAGGGCAACCGGTCCCATCTCGCCTTCGGCGGCGGCCCGCACGAGTGCCCGGGTCAGGACATCGCGCGTGGCATCGCCGTCACCGGCGTGGACGCGCTGCTGATGCGCCTGCCGGACGTCCAACTCGACTGCGACGAGGAGGACTTGACCTGGACGCACTCGATCGCCTCGCGGCACCTGGTGGAGCTGCCGGTCTTCTTCGACCCGAAGCCGCCGCAGGACATCATGCAGAAGCCGGGCCACGCCCCCGTCCCGCCGCAGCGTGCCACCTGGCAGGTCGGCACCGCACAGGCCGAGCCGTCGACTCCCGTGGCGGCGGCGCCCGTTGCCGAACCGCGCCCGGTCGCCCCACCGCAGCCGATGCCCGCGCCGACGCCGGAGCCCGCACGCGGGCTGAGCGCCTGGCAGCGCTTCCTGCGCTGGTGGCGCGGCGGCTACTGACCGTCCCGGTCGGGCGGTCGCTCACCGTCCCGGTCGGGCGGTAGGTCACCCTCCCGGTCGGGCGGTAGGTCACCGTCCCGGTCGCCCCAATCGCCGTACGAGGACCAGGCTTCGAGCGTCCGAGTGCTCCGCAGCCGGTGCTCCACCCCGGTGACCGGATCGCTGAACTCCAGTGCCCGCGCCAGCAGTTGGAGCGGGCGCCGGAAGTCACCGGCCGGCACGGGGTCGGCCACCTCGGGGTAGAGCGGGTCACCGAGGATGGGTACGCCGAGCCGGTTCATGTGGACGCGCAGCTGATGCGTCTGCCCCGTGGCGGGCAGCAGCCGGTACCGCGCGATCCCGAACTCCGCGCGCCGCTCCACGAGTTCGACGCGGCTCACGGCGTTCGGCTCACCGTCGACCTCGTAGGCGGCCAGCACCCCCCGCTCCTTCACGATCCGGCTGCGTACGGTCCGAGGAAGTTCGAGCCCGGGATCGTACGGAGCCACCGCCTCGTACTCCTTGCGCACCCTCTTGTCGCGGAACAGCGACTGGTACGCGCCCCGATCCTCGGGCCGCACCGTGAACAGCACCAGCCCGGCGGTGAGCCGGTCGAGGCGGTGCGCGGCGCCGAGCGCCGGGATGCCCAACTCCCGGCGCAGCCGCGCCAGCGCGGTCTCGGTGACGTGGCTGCCGCGCGGGGTGGTGGCCAGGAAGTGCGGCTTGTCGGCGACGACGAGATGCTCGTCCCGGTACACCACGTCCAGCGGGAACGGCACGGGCACCTCGGCGGGCAACTCCCGGTGGAACCACACGAACATGCCCGGCACGTACGCGGCTTCCGGCGCCACGGCCCGCCCGTCGGCCCCGACGACCTCCCCCGCGTCGAACATCCCGTCGACGACCCCGCCCCCGGCTCCGCTCAGCCGCTCGACGAGATACCCCCGCACGGTGGCCCAGTGGCCTTCCTGGGGCAGCTTCACACGCACCGGGTCGACGCCAAGGCGTTGGGGGAGGGGAGAGGGCGGGATGCGAGGTTTGCGTTTCATCAGGGGGTCAGCGTACGAGGAGCGGGGGCGGAACCGGGGTCAGGCGTACGGGGGCCGGCCGGGACGCAGAGCCCGGTACGCGATCGGCAGGGCCAGCGCCACGAGGAGTCCACTCGCCCACAGGGGGCCACGGTCTCCGGCCGGGGTGTCGCGGGCGGTCGCGGCGAGGAGGGGGCCGACGGCCGCGCCGACGTTGAGGGCGGCGGTGGCGTAGGAGCCGGCCATGGTGGGGGCGCCGGCCGCCTCGTAGAGGACGCGGGTGATCAGGGTGGCGCCCAGGGCGAACGAGAGCGTGCCCTGTACGAGGACCAGGGGGAGCAGGGCGGTGGGCCGGTCGGCGAGCAGGGCCAGGGTCGGCCAGCCGATGAGGAGAAGCGGTCCGCCCATCGCGAGGACCAGACCGGGGCGTCGGTCGGACAGCCGTCCGGCGAGGGTGACACCGGCGAGGGAGCCGATGCCGAAGAGCACCAGGGCGACGGAGATCCACGGTCGGCCGAGGCCCGCGGTGTCGGTCACGACGGGGGCGAGGAAGGTGAAGCTGCCGAAGGTCGCCGCGTTCACCAGCGCGCCGAGCAGCATGACGAGGATCAGCCGTGGCTTCTTGAGCTGCGCGAGCTCTGAACGCAGGGCGGGAGCGCAGGACTTGGCATCCTGCTCGGCTTCCTGCTCGGCTTCCTGTCCGGCTTCCTGCTTGGCTTCTTGTGAGGGGTGCGCCGGGATGCCTTTGAGGATGCCGACGGCCGCGGGCAGGCAGAGCGCGGCGACGGCCCAGAACGTGGCCCGCCACCCGAGGAACGTACCGAGGAGCGATCCGCCAGGGACTCCCGCGATCGTGGCCACGGTCGTGCCGGAGAGGAGTACGGCCAGGGCGCGGCCCTTCTCGCCGGGTGGGACCAGGGTGGCCGCGGTGGTCAGGGCCACGGCGAGGAAGCCGGCGTTGGCGAGGGCGGCGACGACGCGGGTCGCGAGGAGGAGGGGGAAGCCGTTGGTGTCGGAGGCGGTGGCGCCTACGGCGTGGGCCGCGGCGAATGCCAGGACGAACCCGAGCAGACAGGCGCGCGGCGGCCAGTCGCGGGCCAGCGCGGCCATGAGCGGGGCGCCGACGGCCATGCCGACCGCGAAGGCCGAGGTGAGCGCGCCGGCCGCACCGACGGTCACGCCGAGGTCCGAGGCGATGTCCGGCAACAGGCCGGCCAGCATGAACTCCGAGGTGCCCATGGCGAAGACGGCCAGGGCGAGCAGACAGAGGGGCAGGGGGCGGTACAGCGGGCGAGGCATCGAGTGGCTCCGAGGTGAGGAGAGGCGCGAAAGGAGACGTCTCGTCACCGCGGTCAGCACCCGGCCAAGGGCATGCCGCGTCGTCGACCGGCACCAGGGGCAAGTCCGGTACCGGGACTACGGATTCAGTGGCTGCGGGGGCTGACGGCGTGACCGAAAGCCCCCACCTTGGATGCCTCGGGGCTCGACATGAGCGGCAGGCTACCCGGCTTGCGTCCCTCCGAGCACCTCGGTTTCTGGGGCGGCGGATTCGCGTGCCTCGGGCTGCGCGCCCACCCGCTGCCGTACCGCGACCCGCCACGCCCAGCCCAGGCCGACGGTGACCGCGAGGAACAGCACCGTGAACCACTGGAAGTACCAGTGCCCGCCCGCCGGGTCATAGACAGCCGCCCGCGGCCAGGCCAGGTTGACCGTCATCAGGAGGCCGTAGATGAGGGCGAGGGCGTTGACCGGGATGCCCCAGCGGCCCAGGGAGAAGAGCTTCGCGCCCGTCTCGTCGGTGCCGGTGGTGGTGAACTCGCCGCGCAGGCGGCGGAGCAGGAGGGGGCCCGTGACCATCGCGTAGGCCAGGTACAGCATCACGATGCAGGTGGTGCCGATGGCCAGGAAGGCCTCGGGGGAGGAGAAGTTGAGAAGGAGCAGGGCCGCTGCCAGGACGCCCACCACCAGGGCGGGGGCGCTGGGCATGCCGGTGCGGGGGTTGACCCTGGACAGGCGGGCGGCGAAGGGGAGTTGGCCGTCGCGGGCCATGGAGAAGAGCATGCGGCAGGCCGCCGTCTGGATGGCGAGGGTGGCCACCGCGATCGCCACGACCACGTCCGCGAGCAGGACCTTGCCGAAGCCGTCGCCGAGGCTGCTGGTGAGGACGTAGCTCAGGCCGTCGACCGAGAGCCGGCCGTCGGTGAGGCTGGGGGCGGCGAGCAGGCCGCCGAGGACGATCAGGCCGCCCAGCAGGCCCGCTGCGCCGAGCGCGGTGAGGATCGTACGGGGTGCCGTGCGGCGGGGATCGCGGGTCTCCTCGCTCATCTCGCCCGCGCTGTCGAAGCCGATCATCACGTACGCCGCCGTGAACGAGCCCACCGCCAGCGCCCCGAACAGGCCCGACTGGGCCGCGCCCGTGGTGTGGAAGGTGATGCTCGGGGTGCGCTCGGAGTGGGTGAGCAGCAGGACGACGATGAGGACCGCGCCGATGATCTCCGCGGTCACGCCGACCCGGTTGATCAGGGACATCACGCGGTTGTCGAGGATGTTCACCAGCGTGGTGAGGACCAGCAGGATCACGCCCAGCACGGCCGCGTTGGCCGCGCCGTCCGCCGAGGTCGGGGCGGGGTCGGTGCCGATCAGCTGGAAGCCAGACCAGATCGCCGGCAGCACCATCTGGAGTGCGAGGGCCGCGGCGGCGACGACCACGATCTGTCCGATCACCATGATCCAGCCCGCGAACCAGCCGAACGTGAGGTTCGACAGGCGCGACGACCACTGGTAGATGGCGCCGGAGATCGGGTAGCGCGCGGCCAGTTCGGCGAAGCAGGCGGCCACCAGCAGCTGGCCGGCCAGGACCACCGGCCAGGCCCAGAAGAAGACGGGGCCGCCGAACGCGTACCCGAAGGCGAAGAACTGGAAGACGGTCGTCAGGACCGAGATGAAGGAGAAGCCGGCCGCGAAGGAGGCGTACCGGCCGAGGCTGCGGTGCAGTTCCTGGCGGTAGCCGAACTCGGCGAGGGAGTGGTCGTCGGGGGAGTGCGGCGGGTCGGGGCGTACGTCGGAGGGGACGGTTGTCGTCACGGCGGCACCTGCCTTCGGCGCGGGAGCGAGCGGAGTGTGGCGCGGGGTTCCTGGCGGCGACAGGGCGTGCGGAGTTCCTGTCAGGCGACAGAAATTAGGGAGGCGCTGTTTCGTGCGCGTCACGCCGCCGTGTCCGGGGCGGGCCCAAGTCCTCACGCCCTTGCGCCGACACTCAGATCGCGATACATCGTGTATTGACGGTTGCGGATACTCGCGATATGTTCGGTCACGGATATTCGGAAACGAGGTGGTCTCCATGGCGGTGAAGCGCCGCAAGCTGAGCAACCCGCTCGCGCTCGCCGTGCTGGTGACCCTCTGGCAGAAGCCGATGCACCCGTACGAGATCGCCCAGACCCTGCGCCGCCAGGGCAAGGACACCAGCACGAAGATCAACTACGGCTCGCTCTACACCGTCGTGCAGAGCCTGGAGAAGCACGGCTTCGTCGAGGTCACCGACGTGGAGCGGCGGGGCAACCGGCCCGAGCGCACCGTCTACGGGCTCACCGAGGCCGGGCGCGTGGAGATGACCGAGTGGCTGTCGGACCTGGTGGCCGTCCCGGTCAAGGAGTACCCGATCTTCGAGAGCGCGCTGTCGCTGATCGGGGCGCTGCCCCCTGACGACGCGGTCCGGCTGCTCGAAGAGCGGCTGCACAGCCTCGACGTGGAGGCGGCGAGCGAGCGGGCGGCGCTGGCGAAGCTCTGCGAGACGCTGCCGCGGATCTTTCTCGTCGAGGTCGAATATCAACTGCACATGGTCGAGGCGCAGGCCGAGTGGGTCCGCGGTCTCCTGGAGGAGATCGAGAAGGGCTCGCTGTCCGGCGTCGACGGGTGGCGCCAGTTCCATGAAACGGGGGTCGTGCCACCGGAGTTCACGTAACGCAGAAGAACCCCGACCGAGCTGTTGCAGCAGCTCCGCCGGGGTCTCGAACCCCGAATTGACTCCGCCGTGCGGCGAGCCAGGCGATCGAGGTGCGGCACACCCAGGATAGCCCGGCGCTCTTGGCACGCGTGGACGGACGGTTCGGTCCTCATCCGCTCACTCAGGAGAGCTGTCGTCATGAGTCCCACTCCATCGGGCCCTGCCCGTACGATTCCCAGCCGTGCGCCCGCCGTCGAGGCGCGTCAGCTGATCAAGACCTACCCCGGCGATGTCACCGCCCTCAACGGCATGGACGTCACCGTCGAACCCGGCACCGTCTTCGGGCTCCTCGGGCCCAACGGCGCCGGCAAGTCCACCACCGTCAAGATCCTCACCACCCTGGCCCGCCCCGACTCGGGCACCGCCACGGTCGCCGGGCACGATGTGCTGCGCCACCCGGACCGGGTGCGCCGCGCGATCGGCGTGGTCGCCCAGAGCTCCGGCGCCGACCCGGTCGCCACGGGCCGCGAGAACCTCCAACTGCAGGGCAGGCTCTACGGGTTGAGGGGAGCCGGCCTCGACAGGCGCGTCGACGAGCTGCTCGACCGGTTCAGCCTCGTCGACGCCGCCCGGCGCCCGGTCAAGGGGTACTCCGGCGGCATGCGACGCCGGCTCGACGTGGCGCTCGGTCTGGTGCACCGTCCCGAGGTGCTGTTCCTCGACGAGCCCACCACCGGCCTGGATCCCGAGGCCCGCACCGCGATGTGGGACGAGATCGACCGGCTGGCCGGCGAGGAGGGGCTGACCATCCTGCTCACCACGCACTATCTGGAGGAGGCCGACCGGCTCGCCGAGCGCGTCGCCATCGTCGACCGCGGCCGGGTCGTCGTCGAGGGCACCCCGGACTCCCTCAAGGGCGAACTCCGCGGCGACGCCGTCCACTTGGAGGTCCGCGCGGCGGTCGGCGAAGCCGGTCGTACGCTGCTCAGCGGCGCCCTGCGCCAAGTGCCCGGCGTGCACGAGGTGTTGGTCGACGGGCGCCGCATCAGCGTCCGCGCCGACGACGGAGCGGCCGCCGTACCCGCGCTGCTCGCGGCCCTGGAGCGGGCCGGGGTAGGGGTCGCCGCCGCGACCGTCGCCCGGCCCTCCCTCGACGACGTCTACCTGCGTTACGCCGGCCGCCGTTACGCCGAGGCCGATGCCGGAACCGACCAGCCCCTCGTCCTCGCCGGAGGTGCGCGATGAGCACGGCCGTCTCCCAGACCTGGTACATGACGCAGCGTCAACTCATGGTGTTCGCACGGCAGCCCGCGTACGCGATCATCACCCTGATCCAGCCGGTGATCTGGCTGTTCCTGTTCGGCGGCCTCTTCAAGAACGTCGTCGAGCTGGGCGGCTTCGGCACCACCTCCTACCTCGACTACCTGGTCCCGGGCGTGGTGGTGATGAGCGCGCTCAGCTCCAACATGTGGGCCGGCATGGGCACGTTGGAGGAGATCCAGCGGGGCACCCTCAACCGCTTCCTGACCACGCCGGTCAGCCGGGCCGCCCTGATGAACGGCAACGTCGTCAACAACGGCCTGGTCACCGCGTTCCAGTCGGTCGTCATCGTGCTGCTGGGTCTGCTCGGCGGCGCCGACTACCCGGGCGGCGTCGGCGGTGTCGCGGTCCTGGTGGTCGCCTCGGTGCTGCTCGGCACGGTGTTCGGGGCGCTGTCCAACGCGCTGGGCATGCTGGTGCGGGAGCGGGAGTCGATCATCGGGATCAACACGTTCCTGCTGCTGCCGCTGACGTTCCTGTCGAGCGCCTTCATGGCACCGTCCCAGATGCCCGGCTGGATGCGGCACATCGCTGACTTCAACCCGCTCAACTGGGCGATGGTCGCGGGCCGTTCGGCACTGTCCGAGCATCCCGACTGGGGTGACGTGCTCAGCCGCGGGGGTGCGCTGCTGGCGCTCGCGGTGGTGGCGGTGTGGCTGTCGATCCGGACGTTCAGGTCGTATCAGCGGTCGGTGTAGAGCGCGTCGGCGGCGAACCCTGCGGACGCATCCCGCATCCCGCATGACGAAGCGGCGGCACCCCGAGACTGCAGTCCATCCAGGACATGAGCCGCTACGACGCCGCGTCCGGCAACTTCCAGGTCGTCGTGGACCTGGAGAAGGACACCAAGTACCTG